>SBAV01000192.1 GCA_005239965.1 Methylobacter tundripaludum | reverse complement strand
TTGCCGGTGTCAAATGTAATGCCATCCATCGTAAACCATTTGTCTTTATCAATTTTGGCACTGGCATCATTAATGAAAGCGTACAACTTGCTTTCCATGCTATCAGCCGACGCTTTAAGCACGTAGCCCGAAGGCAGTTTTTGTTCAAAGGCTGCCTTGGCATTATCATCTGTTGGTGTGGTAGTCGCCTGAGCCTGCTCTGGAGGAGTTGCCGGCGTACCCGTCGTGTCCGAGGTAGCAGGAGTAGTTCCTTCTGCAGACGGTGTCGCTGGAGCAACAGTGGTCGTTTCAGTGCTGGCTGCCGGTGCAGGTGTCGTCTCTGAACTGGTAGACGCGACAGGAGGTGTGGTATCCACAGATTTTTTAAGGTTTTTCCATATCCCCCAGCCCAGTGCCAAAATGGAACCCAAAATAAGCCACGGTAAAAGCTTGCCAAATATTCCGGCATCGTCATCCTCAACTGGAGGCGGTGGTGGTACTATTTTACGTTCCCTCACCACAGGAGCCACGTAGGGCTCATCTATCTTCTCTTTAGCAAAAGACGTTACGGGGGTTTCTGTCTTACGGGTGATATTTTCATCAACAGCCTGCACACTGGCGGATGCAGGGGCGCTCTGTGCGGTTCCGACGGCGACTGCACTCACTCCAAAAAGACCCGCCAAACCGGCAGGAAGCAAATTTTTCAAAAAGCCGGATTGTTCACCCAGTAATCCCGCCAAACCCGTTGGACTGGTTATTTGTTGAGCTTTGAGGGTTTTGCCCAGCACGGCAAAAACGATTGGCATCAACAAACCTAATAAAGACGTAGAAGACTGTTTGCTGATGCCGCTGGCATCGGCAACCACATTGGCAATGCCTTCTGATTTATTGCCAAAAATTGAGCTTAAAAGACTGCCGCCTGTGCTGGCCATTTTTGTCGTGACATCGCCACCGACTAATGAAGCGCCTAAATTACTGAGCAAGCCGCTGTCGTGATTTTGTGTTAATAAATTGAAAAGAATGCTTGCTCCCTGGGAATCCTCGCTTTTATGGATTAACCCCGAAAGCAGTGAAGGAAGTGCGCTACCTAATGCTGAACCGGTATTTTTAGTTGACTCTCCGATAAAATGAGCTATCTTTGAGACTACATCTTCGGTTAAGTGGGCGTTTAATAGTTCTAGTAAATTTTTGGACATGCAATATCTCCTCAGTAGTCTTTTTGAGTGACACAGTGTGGTTAGGTGTCGAGGGGTAATTTAACAACATATTGCCGCTTTGTTAATTGGATAAATGCTCCGTGTACAATTAGCGGTTGTACACGTAACAAATTGGATTGTCGACTTTGAGTCGAGGAATGTCAACAATAACTCGACGCAAAAGCGCCATTGATAACATAAAATGCGTTAATCATAGATAAAACCCCGTATCGAACAGACGAAACCGCAAGCTTAAAAAGGCGTAGCTTGGCTGGCCTATACGCCACAAAACTTTCCGATTTGAAGCGCGTAATGGGGGGTTAAATTTATAATTTTCCCCGTACAAGTTGATAGGTATCTGCCACTGTGGCATCAATACCATCTAATATTTTTTCCAGTTCTGCCAACTTGGCCTCGGCAAATACCCTATCTTTAAGGCTGGCGGTATTGATATAGACATTTAATGCCGCGCTTTTTAAACCGGCATAAGCGGCCATCACAGCCACACCCGCATCACTGATTACCGCAACACTGCCTTTTCCTGCGGCGACCTGACTTAATGCCACAGCTTCCGTACAGGCCCGCGCGCACTCTAACGGTACATCTATTGCGTCTTTTAATACAACCTGAATGACAGCGCTGCGCTGTTGTTTTTCTTCGTCGGTTTCTTTGGGTAGGCCATAGGCCGCCATTAATCGGTCAAATACATCAATATCGGCTTTAATCATGCCCGTCAGTTTTGCCCGTAAGGCTTCTGATTTTTCCAGCAAGGCCTGCATTTCAACTTCCACTTCGGCGTATTTGGGTTTGCCGATGGTCAGATGACATACCATAGTGACCAAAGCTGCCGCCTGCGCGCCCATAATAGCGGCGACACTGCCCCCACCGGGCGTTGCCGATTTGCTGGCCAATTCGTCCAAAAAAACGTCTATTGATTTATCCTTTATTTCAATTTCACTCATGTGCCTGTAAGTTCTTTAAAAAGTTAAAGTTTAGGTAATTATTCAGACCCCCACCTTAAATTTCCTCTCCCTGTTGGGGAGAGGGCTAGGGTGAGGGGTTAAAAACCGGAGGGGTCTGAATAATTACAAGTTTAGATTTTCAAAATTCTGTGCAAGGTGCGCTGAATTTATTCACGCCGCCAACGGGTCGTACCATCTGGCGAATCTTCCAGAATAACCCCCTGCCCTTTCAGTTCATCACGAATTTGATCGGCCAACGCCCAGTTTTTGGCTTTTTTGGCATCTATCCGCGCTTGGATTTGTTGTTCAATCTGTTCATCTGAACAATATGGCGCCGCTTCATTCGGTGCGTCAGCGTTTGTAATGCTACCTTTCAAAAAACTATCAGGATCATCTTGTAAAATCCCCAGTAAACCACTTAAGCTTTTCAAGGTAGCTGCCAATGCGTTGGCTGTTTCAGGCGCGGCTTCTTTAACTTTATTCAGTTCTCTTGCCAAATCAAACAATACTGACAAGGCAACCGGCGTATTGAAGTCATCATCCATCGCCTGTTCAAAGCGGACTTTATAGTCGTCTTGCACTTCGGTATTGTCCACATCAACATCGCGCAAAGCTGTGTACAGGCGAGTTAACCCAGCCTTTGCCTCATTCAGCTGCTCATCCGAATAATTGAGCGGGCTACGGTAGTGGCTGGATAGGATGAAAAAACGCACCACTTCCGGTTTATATTGCTTTAGCACTTCCCGCACGGTAAAGAAATTGCCCAAAGACTTGGACATTTTTTCATTATCCACGCGCACAAAGCCATTGTGCATCCAATAATTGACAAATTTTTCTCCAGTTGCGCCTTCGGATTGGGCAATTTCATTTTCATGGTGCGGAAACTGCAAATCCATGCCGCCGCCATGTATGTCAAAATGATTGCCCAGGCAACAAGTCGACATCGCCGAGCATTCAATATGCCAACCGGGACGCCCCAACCCCCACGGCGATTCCCAGGCCGGTTCGTTAGGTTTCGCCATTTTCCATAACACAAAATCCAGTGGATTCTGTTTGGCCATATCGACATCGACCCGTTCACCTGCCTGCAAGTCATTCAGATTTTTACCGGACAGTTGCCCGTAGTTTTCGAACTTGGCCACCGAATAGAACACATCGCCGTTATTGCCCACATAGGCCAAACCCTGGCTGATCAGGCGTTCAATCATGGCAATAATGTCCGGGATGGATTGGGTTGCTTTGGGCTCAATATCTGGCGGCAGTACCGCGAGCGCCCGTTCATCTTCGTGCATGGCATCGATGAACCGTTCCGTTAATGCCCCAATGTCTTCACCATTGTCATTGGCACGTTGGATGATCTTATCGTCTATGTCGGTGACATTACGAACGTAAGTTAAATCGTAGCCCAAATGGCGAAAATACCGCGCAACGGTATCAAACACCACCATAACGCGGGCATGGCCAATGTGGCAGTAATCATAAACCGTCATGCCGCACACATACATGCCTACTTTTCCAGGAACTCTTGGCTGGAACAGCTCTTTTTTTCGGGTCAGGGTGTTGTAAATTTTCAACATAAGCGTCATTTAACGGTTAACCAAGCAACTTTTAAGGCACAAGAATAAAGCACAAGTAGTGTGTAAAGCGAGCCAATGTAACAAGATTAATGCTTCTCTTTCAATATAAAAACACATAAAATTTGTATTTTGCATCACTTACAGGGAAAACTTATGCGCATTCTTATGCTGTCCATGATGCTCGCTTTAACCCCAACACTTTCATTCGCAACGGAAAATAAAATGTCTGAACCACAAACAAAAGTCAAATTAACCACCAATCTCGGCGCTATTACCATTGCGCTCAATACTGAAAAAGCGCCTGTCTCATCGGCAAATTTTCTGACTTACGTTAATGAAGGTTTTTACAATGGCACAGTTTTTCATCGCATCATAAAAGATTTCATGGCGCAAGGTGGTGGTTTTGACACCAAGTTTAATCAAAAATCCGTCCATGCCCCCATCAAAAATGAAGCCGACAATGGCCTTAAAAACACCCGTGGCACCTTGGCGATGGCGCGTACCAACGATCCAAACTCTGCAACCGCGCAGTTTTTTATCAACTACAAGGATAACGGCTTTTTAAACCATACCAGCCCTACACCAAGTGGCTGGGGTTATGCCGTGTTTGGTGAAGTTGTTGAAGGCATGGATGTTGTCGATAGTATGGCAACAAAGCCAACAGGCAACCGCGGCGGTCATCAGGATGTGCCTAAGACTGATATCGTTATTGAGAAGGCTGAAGTTGTAAAATAAGGACTACACACTTAAGACGGGACAAAAGCCCTCTCCGGAGGGAGAGGGTTGGGTGAGGGGAAGTTTAAATCACCCTCATCCCAGCCTTCTCCCTCAGGGAGAAGGAGCAATACCTGTCCCGCGTTAAG
>SBAV01000366.1 GCA_005239965.1 Methylobacter tundripaludum | reverse complement strand
GTGGCCGTAGCAAAACCGCTGTTGCAGATCAAAAAGTCTGTGTATAAATCTAATTTTTCTTTTTCCATTGGGAAATAATACACATTTTTTAGTGGCGGGGGCGTAACATAAGTTAGGAAAACAATTGCTAAAATTCAAGGAACGGCCAAATATGACACTGCATGAGAACTCACACTAAAAATATTTTAGCTCTTTTGGCTTCTCACAACAGTTTATGTCTTTAACCTTAAGATTATATTTTTTAACCAAATAATGCTCGTTATAAAAATAACGCAAAACCCATGCCTAGCCATATGTCATTGAATAAGAAAAAATTTATATTGTTAAGCTCAAGTAATGGCATACCTAAATTGCAGTCACTGCAATTTAGGTATGCAAAATTGGTAGGACTTTTACTGATAGTGTTTTAATTCTTCACAATTATTCAAGAAGGAACTTGGCAGTTTGATGGCCGATTTTGGCTACTACTTTGAGACAAGGCAAGTATCAACAATAGCCCTTTCGAAAAAAAGAGAGCTGGCGAAGAGAAAAATAAATACAAGGCTGAAGGCGTTCGCGTTCTCTTAAGTCAACAATTTTGATGAAATCGAAGGTCAGCCTTCAATTGGTACGATTTAATTGATATCAGGCTTTGATTATGCGGAGGTGGACAGTGAACCGCTTAAATTCTGGAAATTGCCGGGTGCAACCCGCCTTTATAAAACCGTGGCAAATCATACATACCTTAAGTGTGAAAAAAGTTCAGCCTAAATTCAGCTATATTTATAACAAATATTCTGGTGTTACAAGAATAGAACCCTAGAATTGGCTTTTTCACCTCCAAACCTTGATTTGCAAGCATTGCAGATGACTGGCTTGAATGAGGAACACCTTGATTAGCTAAATAGAAGCAAGAAATATAGCTGAAATATTAAAACTATTTTTCACCTAAATCTGAGAAAACAGATAGTTACATGAAAAAAATAACCGAAGAACGCTTTGGTCTAGTAATGATTATCGCAACTCTGGTTGTCATCGTACTGATAGCTGGGCAGTTTCTGATCCACCGCCAAAAAACCAGGGACAAAGCCGTTAGAACAGAAGGTAGACATGTCGTCCACCTGTTAACCAATCTATCCTATGAACAATTAGTTCCACCCCAAAGACAAAATAGCATTCTTGATTTATTGAATAGCGGACAAATCGATTCCGATTTTGCTTATGCCGTTGTAGTGAACACATCAGGGCAGCCCCTTGCCACCAGCGCATCAGGCGCTGCGGTCATTCCTCCCGTTGATTTGCAAAATGATAAAACCCTCTGGGCGACAGAGCATGAATTCCAAACCCAGTCAGATCAGCGCACAATACTTGAGTTTAGGGCGCCCATTCTTACTCGGGGCGAACTGGCTGGCTATGTCAGGGTCGGTTATTTCAAACCCCAACTTGAATTACAGGAATTGCCTTTTATTGCCCAGCTTGCCTTGCCCATATTTTTGCTGGTTCCATTAACCTACATCCTGGTCCGGCGGGAACTGAAACCGGTCAAGGAAGCAAACAAAGAAATCAATCGGGCAATGCAACGCCAGCACATTTCAATGGCAACAGATTCATCCGATAATTTCCAGGATTTCATGCGGAATTTCAAACTTTTTGTGCATGAGATTGATCGGCGTTTCAGTGAACTTAACGACCAGAGCCTCAAAACCAAGGCTACAACACACGCGCTTAATTACAATCGCCAGCGCATAGAATCGGCTTTACAATCCCTGCCCGATGCGGTTTTAGTCATGGACGAAACCGGCAAAGCGACTTTTGCCAACTCCAAACTGCAAGCGGCAACTGGGCACTCACTCGCATCAATCATCGGTACCAAACCGCATGAATGGTGCGAAGATAAAGAGGTCAGCGATCTCCTGACCAAGTATTACAATAACCAAAGCCGCTTGCATCGTTCGGATTCTGTAAGTTTTAAACCACCCCATAATCCCGAAACAACGCTTGCAGTCACTGCCTACCCCCTGTTTACTCCCAAAGACACCGAAACCATCTTCGGCACTTTAGTCATTTTTCAAGATAAAACACAAGAAATCCTGGCGAAAACAGCGAGAGACCAGTTTATCGGCAACGTTGCACATGAATTGAAATCGCCGCTCAATGTGATTCATATGTCCGCCGAAGCCTTATTGGATGAAAACAACATCTCAAATGATGAGCGTATCCACACTGTCAATATTATTAATGATGAAGTTGAACGCTTAAGCTCGCTCATCACTAACCTGCTTAACATTACCACGATTGAAGCGGGCAATATGATACTTGACTATCAACGGGTTAAAATTTTTGATTTCCTGCAAGATACACTGAATAGCGTTGCGCGTGGCGGAACCATCGATGATACCCAATTTGATGTCCAGCTATCCAATAACCTGTCAACCCTCGAAATAGATAAAAACTTATTAAGGGTTGCTCTCAATAATTTACTGACCAATGCCATTAAATATAACAAACCGAATGGCAAGGTCACTTTATTTGCCGATGAAACCGATGACCAGCTGACCATCAAAATCAGCGATACCGGTATTGGCATATCCGATCAAGACCAAAAACATATTTTTGACAAATTCTACCGCTCAGAAAACGATCATGTCAGGCAAAAACCAGGGCATGGGCTAGGTCTTGCCTTGGCAAAAGAAATCATTGAATTACATGGTGGCAAGCTGTCGCTACAAAGCAGCTACGGCGAAGGCAGTACTTTTACGGTTACCTTCAAAAAAACATCGTCTTTACTAAAGGCCAAATAAAATGAAAAAAATCCTTATCACTGACGATGAGCCTCATGTGTCATTGCTGCTCAAACAATTTCTTGAGCGGGCCGGCTATAGTGTAAATACAGCTATAAATGGCGAGCAGGCTCTCGCCTATCTAGCCGAACAAATACCCGATGTATTAATAACAGATGTGCAAATGCCAAAAATGAACGGCATAGAGTTATGCGAAACCATTGCTAGCCGCTATCCTGAACTCGGCGTGTTTATCATACTGATGACTTCCCGGACCGACCGGGACATCCGCCTTTGGGTTGAACAACAAGATCAGATTGTACTGATGGAAAAACCGCTCAGCATGCGCCGGTTAGCTCTCCAACTGAGTCAGCACTTCGAATCGCTGGATAATTAGCTTTTGAACTATTCAGCGTTTTTTCACAATGTGCTTGATTGTGTTTCCATTTTGACATTGCACTGTCATTTCGACGTACTGTCATTTCAACCAACGGGGTACTGTCATTTCGACCAACGGGAGAAATCTTGAACGTTGGCGTAGGATTAAAAATTTAAGATTCCTCACTACCCTCGGAATGACAAAGGAGCCTAAATAATTACAGCTTATGAATCTAAATCTTAATCCAGTCAATGTACTGTCATTTCGACCAACGGGAGAAATCTTAAACGTTGGCGTAGGATTAAAAACTTAAGATTTCTCGCTACCCTCGGAATGACAAAGGAGCCTAAATAATTACAGCTTATGAATCTAAATCTTAATCCAGTCAATTTAAATAAATACTTGCCCTTTTTTCAACATGGCATCGAGTGCCCGTGCGCCCTTGGCTTATTTAGCCATGACAGCAATCTCATCCAGTTAGCGCATAAAGATGATCCCGATGAGTTTGAAATATTGGTCAAACACATCAAACGCTATGACTTTGATAATACCAACGCCCTGCCCGGCCCCAACATCATAGACATTGGTGCAGACGGCATCTTTGCAAAGATGCCCATCATGCTGCCACATTTTGAACAGCCACACTGGCTGACCGGACTGATTAAGCGCCCTGCCTGTGAAATGAATGGCACTCAACGGGCTAAAGCAACCGACACACTGCTCAATATAGCCAACTGCATCCTTGATGACTACACCCTGCAAACGACCCTGACGGGGATG
The DNA here is from genome assembly GCA_005239965.1 of Methylobacter tundripaludum. Lineage (GTDB taxonomy): Bacteria > Pseudomonadota > Gammaproteobacteria > Methylococcales > Methylomonadaceae > Crenothrix. The sequence goes on along the minus strand of SBAV01000366.1, from coordinate 505 downwards.
ACCGATGAATTGACTGTGCGTTATGAAGAGTTAAACCTGCTTTATGGCCTGGATGATGCCGATAGTCACCACATTTCGATGGATGAGAAACAAGCCATCAGTTGCCTGGTCAACAACTGCATTGAGTATATGAATGTTGATCTGGGCGTTTTTTATGCCCCTAATCTGGAACTGTCCCTGCACAAATTGAATACAATTCAGCTTGACCTTAATTCAATGCTGCGCATCATCCATAATTCACTGTATCGGTATATCGTCTCGACCGAGAAAACCCTGGTCATTAACCAAAATAAAGATATTGATTGGACTGGCGCTAAAATCAATACCGTCAATAAAATTCTTGCTGCGCCTGTCATGCTGACCAAGCATCATCCTGTTGGGATACTCGTATTAGTCAACACACCGCACAAGCCTGACTTTAGCAACAGTGACCGAAAATTATGTGATGTTTTAGCATCAGAAGCAGCGAAACTGATTCAAGCCAGGCGAGACAGCATCACCGGAT
>SBAV01000334.1 GCA_005239965.1 Methylobacter tundripaludum | reverse complement strand
TCTCTGGAGCGATGATCTTCTAACTTTTATCAAGCAACTTTAAAGTTTCGTTGGCTTCATCCCAACCGTTAAAATCATCTTTTTTGCCGATCGCTTTCTGCAAATATGCCTTGGCATTTACTTTATCGCCCTGTTTGAAATACACCATGCCAAGGTGATAATTACTGACAGAGGCGTCAGGATCGGATTCAATCACTTTCAACAGGATTTGTCGGGATTTTTCATAATCGCCCTGCTTATAGGCAATCCAGGCAACCGTATCCAACATATAGGGGTCACTGGTTTTGGCTAACGGCTCGGCTAATTTTGCGGCCTTATCCAACGCTGCATCGTCGGGCGCATAATCAGACAAATAACTGGCCAGTGTATTTAAGGCATTCAAGGAATCAGGGTTTTGTTTTGTAACTTGCTCATAAAGGGCAATCACTTGTTGATGCTGGCCGTTTTCATGATAAATTGTTGCCAAATCGTTCATCAATTCTATCGTGTCACTGGCCTTGTTAATACCGGATTTTAAGATGTCAATCGCAGCGGCCTTGTTTTTTTGCATTAGATTAACGATTGCCGCACTACGGTAAGGGCTGGCCCATTCCGGTTTGATATCGATTGCCTTTTGATAGGCATTTATCGCTTCACCAAACTGATTGATCTTGGTGTAAACATCGCCTATCAAACTGTAGGCAATAAAATTCCTGGGCTGTTTTTTAATCAGTCCATTCAGTTTATTCAGCGCTTTATCCGGCTGCTTTAGGGACAGGTAGCTTTGTACCATGTGGGTCATAGGTTCAATAGCTTCCGGCTGTTTAGCCATTGCAAGCTCAAAACGGGGGATGCTTTTATCAAATTTCCCCTCTGCCTGTAATGCTATCCCTGACAAATAGTAGCCAACTGCCTCATTGCTGAAAATAGCTTCTAACTGCTTGGCAACTTGTTGGGCCTGTTCCCACTGTTTCTGTTTTAAGTAAATATTGAATAAGGCTTCCAGGCCTTTTTTGCTGTTTGGGTTGATCTTAAACAGCGTGTTAATGTGTTCTAATGCCTGATCCGTATTGTCTGTTTGCAATAGAATGTTCGCCAGTTCCACCCTGGCCTGTTCATCTTGTGGCGCAATTTCCACGACCTTTTGCAGATCTTCTTTAGCCAAAATCGGTTCATTGCCCTGCAAATGTGCTTTAGCCAACAATTTGTATATCTGGATATTTTGCGGCTGATCTACAAGAATGGCTCGAAAATCAGCGATTGCCTCTGGCAACCTGCGTTCTGTCAGGGCAAGTTCACCTCGAAGAGCCCACGCATCAATGTCGTCAGGCTTTTCGGCAAATAGTCCTTGTACCAGTGGCTTGGCTTGCCCAATACGCCGTGTGTCCAGATAAAGCCGGGCGAGTTTGTAACGCGCCTGTAAAGATTGTGGCTCCTGTTTACCAAGTGCTGCCGCTTCTTTTAAGGTTTCCTCAGCTTTATCAACCTGATTTTGCGACAGTTGCAAATCAGCCAATTTAAAGCGCAACTGATAATTGTCAGCGATGCCTTGTTCTTTAGAAGAATGCAGCTCTATCATCGGGATTAATTCCGCCATCGCCACTTCGGGAGATTGTTTTACAGCGAGAAAATCAACCAGCAGTAATTTAGCCTGTACATCTTCCGGCAGATATTTAACAGCAGTGCGTAAAACATTTTCTGCCTTATCAAGCCGGCTATTGTTAATTAAAAAAACAGCCAGGCGCTTACGGTGTTCCAATTGTCCAGGTTCGACCTTGATGATGGCCTCCAGCATTTGTTCAGCTTTTTCCAGCGCTTTTGTTTGCACGTACAAATTCACCAGCATCAGGCGTGATGCAGTATCTTTTGGGTTTTTTTCGCTATTTTCCTGCAACAGGCTGATGGCTTTATCAACCTTGCTTGATCGGACATTTAAGGATGCCAATAACAATGTGGCCGGAACATCGTCAGGCTTTTTCGAAAGCACTGTTTCAGCTTTGATAAAAGCGGCATCACTTTTATTTTGGCTAGCCAAAACGTTGCCCATTAATACTGTGGCTTCATTACTTTCGGGGGCGATTGCCAGCGCTTGCTGCGCCATTTTTTCGGCCTGGTCTATTCTCGATGCCAAAAGATAAATTTGACCCGCCCGTACCCGCGCCATCACATGTTTTGCGTCTTGATTAACGATAGCCTGATATTGATCGGCGGCAGTCTGTATGTCGCCCAGCTTGCTTAACTGTTCAGCTATCCCGTAACGACTGTCAATATTGCCGGGAGCACATGCAACGGCTTTGTCAAAAGCCAAACGGGCTTTTTTATGATCGCCCGCCTTGAACAGTTGTGTGCCTTTTCTCATGTAATCAGCCTTGCACGCATCAGTCCTATCGCAAGCAATCAGGGTATTTATCAGGAGTAATGGCAATAGGTTCTTCAAAAAAAGCGGTTCGGCATCATAAAAATCGAGTGATGTGTAGGCTTTTCGGCGACTGGTCTATTTTTTCACTTCTTCCTGTTTTTTTACATCCTGCTTAACATCTGTCTGTTGCACATCAACCGGTTTCAATTCATCCTGTTTAATATCTTTCGGATTTACGACGTCCTGTTTCATTTCCTCTGGTTTTATGTCTTCCGGTTGTAGTGCATCTGGAATTGTTTTGCCGTGATATTTTTGTTTTCTCAGCTTGTCTTCGTATTCCTGGATAATCGTTTCAGCTTCCACATTTTTGATCTGCAAAAACGGTTCGGATTCGATCAACGTATCCATAATGCCCCTGTTCTTACAGCCTTGATAACCGCCGATTATTTCTTTGGCACCTTCATACATCTTGATATTCTTGTGTTCACAGGCCTTCAGTTCAAATGCGGTGGATTTTTGTGTGTTTTGCAACGCAGCATGCTCGGCATTCAGGTCGTTACAAGTTTTACTCAAGGCATTGTATCGATCAATAACGTCATGAAATTTGTCGTTGACTTCAGTCAATCGTGTAATGGCTTCATGTAATGTGTTGCTGGTACTATCAAGCCTCATACGAATTTCAGCATTGCTGCTTTGCTGCTGGGTTAATTCGCTGCTCAATTTTTTTTCAGTAGAAAGGCTGGCAGCTTTTTCGTCTTTCAGTTTTGCCAGATCCTTTTTCAACTGCTCAAGTTCAACTACCAACTTATCATTTCCAGTTTTCAGCTGATCACGTTCAGTCGAAATCTCCTTTACCATGGTCTGCAATTTATTAATGATTTTAGTGTTGCCACCGCCATCGCGCACGGCTGCCTGGGTGGTTCCAAAAAAACCAGTACTGGCTATCAACAGCAAGGTTAATCCCGGTGATCTCATGGTTATATACCTGACCATTAGAATCGGGTATTGATGTCAAGTTGCAAAATATCATTGCCATATCTAGGCCCGGTAATGACATCCGTGCTTAACCATCTGCCCGTAAACCAGAGGTTTTTCATGAGTCCATAGTTACCACCGAGCACCCAACCTTTGGCATTAGTGCCGCCAAGATGGAAATCAGAATCTGTGTACGCATCCAGTACAGCATCCTGTTCAACATATTTATAAAATGCAAAGATATTCCATTTTCCAAATTGGTCTATTTTCTGCCAACCTACATCCATCCTTGCCTGCCAGGCATTAGTTTGATCATCAACTTTGGTTTTTCCGCTAAGAATTTGCGCAGCTTCGGCTTTTTGCGTATCAAATCCTACATTTTTTGCATAATCTGCACTCAAAATAATATGATAAGGAGCAAACCTCGCAATATCGTATGACACGTTAAAGTTCACAATATTGTAGTCTGATGCTAAACCATACATGCCAAAATCGCTCCTTGTCGCATCTTCAAAACAGATGCCTGCAACGGTGTTACCGCCTTGCATAAAGTCGGGTCTGGAAGCATTATTATCAGGGGTATTTCTAAAACATTCATGCGTGGTAGTTGTATTAATCTTTGCCTGGATATTATGATAATCGTAATAAGCGATCCCTGCTTTTAAAGCATCCTGATTCTGGAAGTTCCAGTCTAGGCCAATCTGGCCACCAAACAACCACTTATCATTAGGGCTCAGCGCGAACTCCTGCAAAGGGAATGCGCCTAATGTCGCATACACCGAATGCGAATCATCACTTTTTTCATACAAATTATCTGAACCGCCAAGCCGATGACGATAAGTAGCGGCAAATCCTTCAAAAGATAAATCCGTATCCCAGACCAGTTCACTGCCACCAGTAAATTCACCGCCGCCAACATACCAAGGGTTCGCAATTCGGCCACCAGTAAGTGTCAACCATTTGAAACCTTCATCATTAACAGCATCGTATTTCAGATAAGCACGGTCAATGTTAAATTGATATTGGCTGCCTGTATTACCCAATGTTTGGTTGGTTGAAACCGGATCTGGCATATTACCCGATGCTAAACGGACTCCCGCTTTCAAACCTTCTGCAATTTTTGCATCAATGGCTAAACGCAAGCGCTCACGGAAGCGATGACGATCATTTGATGTGTTTATGTAACCATCTAAACCAGCGGCATTAACCCCCCCTGCGTTATTAATGGCTTGCACATCCCGAAAACCAGGGTTCGGGAAAGGATGATTATCTGATGCCATCAAATCATTTTGGGAACGTAGACGCAAATCGCCTGATAACTTAAAGCGGCTGATCCATTCAGGCAACGCTTCCGGTATGCCCCATTTTTCGTTTTTGGCCTTTTGCATCACATCGCCGACCACTTCTTCGCGCAATTCATTGCGAACTTGCTGGCGAATTTCATCTTTAACAAACTCAGGCACATAAGGCACTCGTACCTCACCGGGTTCAGGCGGCGCATCAAGCGCTTTGGCAGTTTTTTGTTCATCTTGTTGTTTAGATTGGTCTTCGGCATCCGCTTCCGCTTTTTTAATCATGTCATCAGCCATTTTGTCGGTCAAGATACCTTGTTTGACCAATTCATTTATCAGGTTGGCTGTTGTATTGCGCAACATCAGCAATTCTTCCTTTTCTCCTGCCTGAACCACGCCAACCATACTGCAAAGCGCCAAAGCCATCAGCTGCTTTCTATTATCCATCTCTTTACCCTGTTGAGTGTTTAGATTCTTGATGTAATTTTTAATTTGATCGGTTGTTCCATCCCAGCAGGGGGTGGTTCATTGATTTTTTTATATTTACCTAGCATTCGGGTCAGCATGTCATCTATTTCAGAATCATTGCTCCCCCTGACTAATTCAAAGCGTTTGACTGAGCCATCTGTCTCGACCCAAAACTTGACAACAGCGGTATAACCTTTACGACGAAGTTCTTCCTTTTCAGAGAGGATGTCCAAAATATCATTTTTGACAATATTGCCATACCAGGCAAAGGCATTGCTTTTGGAACCACTACCGCCATTATTACCGCCACCACCGCCTAATAAACCTTTGCCGCCTTTATGGCCCACTAAACCGAAGCCGTCAGAACCTGCTGTCCCTTCTGCATCGAGGCCTAAATCACCGGGCGGGGCTTCAGGAACATCCGGTAATTTTTCTGGCTCTGGTTCGGGCTCAGGTTCAACTTCCTTAATTTTCTCTACTTCCGGTTCCGGTGGCTTTTCAACTTTAGGCGGCGGTGGGGG
>SBAV01000058.1 GCA_005239965.1 Methylobacter tundripaludum | reverse complement strand
AGGGAAATATGGCCATATTTGTAGAGCCATGAGATTATAACCATTTGATTTTTATGATAACTAAAATGGAATCGCGTAACCCCATAATCCGGTACAATCAGAATAATTACATTTGAGATAAAAAAGATTTGGATATTGTTTTTAAGGAATGAAATCTTAATAACCCGAATAACAAGATAATCCATAAGATGTGGCGACGACAGGAGCCGCATCAAACAACGCCTAGGTGGCTGGTACGCTTCGTTCCTCGGCGTGCTTTATATTGGATGCAATTGCTCACGTTATTGTGTTTCATTTCTAAGATGACTTTCATTAACAGATTTAATTTTCAGCTTCTTAATCAATCGATTCTACTGGCGAGTTAAGTGTATTTACCGTGTCGAGTAAGAAAATAGCATAGTCAAATAACTGAGGTATTTGGGTGAGTTTTTTAAAAATAAAATGGGTATTACCATTGCTTGTCGTCCTGTTGGTTGTAGGTTGCGGTTATCCGCAATTGAGTGAGGAAGAGGATGCGGTTATCCCTACCGATTATACTTATATTATTGGCCCAGGCGACAGTGTCAGTATTTTTGTTTGGGGTAATCCTGACATATCAACAACAGCCACAGTAAGACCGGATGGGAAAATTACCATCCCTTTGGCTGAGGATTTATTGGCCAGCGGCAAAACACCCTCCCAACTGGCTCGCATGATGGAAAAAGAATTGTCGAAGTATGTTCGGGATCCACAAGTCGTTATTATGGTGAGTGGCTTTGAGGGCGTTTATTCTCAGCAAGTCAGAATCATCGGTCAATTAAGTGGCGGCGGTGGTTTTGGTGGCAGTAGCTTGAGCGGCGCTGGAATTGGCAGTAGTAGCGGTTTTTCCGGCGGTGGCGGTTTTAGCGGTGGTTTTGGTGGCGGTGGCGGTGGATTTTCTGCGCGGGCGTTTCCCTACAAAAAGGACATGACCTTGTTGGATTTAATGATACAGGTCGGCGGCTTAGGACAATATGCCGATGGCAATCGAGCCAGTATTGTCCGCAAGATTGACGGTGAAGTGCAGCACTTTGGTATTAGAATTGATGATTTGATCGATGAGGCTGATTTATCAGCCAACGTAAAAATTCTCCCCGGTGATATTGTCATCATTCCGGAAGCATTTTTTTAACAGTTAAGTTATAGAAGAACCAACAGGATGTTTTAAGAAAGGCAACAAAATATATGCAAGAGCAGATTTCTGAAATTATCTATTACGCCAGAGGCGCGTTACGGTACAAATGGCACGGTATTGTTACTGCTTGGATGGTTTGTCTGATTGGTTGGGTGTTTGTATTGGCTATGCCTAATAAATACACCTCCGAAGCCAAAGTGCATGTTGAAACAAGGACGATGTTGCAGCCTTTGCTGCAAGGCATGACCATACAATCAGATGTGCGTGGACTGCTTCGTGTCATGCAGTTGCTGATGTTTACCCAATCTAATCTTGAAGAGATTATTAAGCTGTCGGATTTAGGGAAAACAGTGCAAAACGAGGTGGAACGTCAAGCATTGATTGCCCGCTTAAAAAAAGACATTCAAATTAATGGTGGAGGGGATGATATTTTTAGCATCAAGTACGAGGCGCTAGATCCGGATATGGCGAAAAATGTCGTGCAAGCGGTATTGACGGTTTTTTCCGAGCAAACGCACAAGTCCACGATTTCCGGGGCTGATGTCGCGAAAAAGTTTATAGACGAACAAATTCGCGATTATGAAACCCGATTACGAAATGCTGAAAAAGCCAGAGAAAACTTTAAGCGTGCTAATTTTGGTTTGTTACCGGGTGAAGGTGGTGACCAGATTGCGCAAGTGCAAAGCACAGCCAGTTTATTGGCGGATGCTAAAATGAAGCTGAACGAAACGCTGTCGCGTCGGGGTGCGTTGTTGGCGCAGTTGAATGAAATCAAGGAATCCGATGAAGACTGGAGTGTGACCGAACTTCAGCAAGATCAAAATCTGTCAGAGGAAGATACGACGATTGAAGTTTTGAAAACCAGAAAAAAAGAATTGTTGGTTCGATATACCGAGAAACACCCTGAAATCGTATCGATTAATAAAACCATAGCCTTGATGAAATACCGCAAACAGCATGCAGAACCCGTTGAGCAGGAAGCAGACCCTTTAATTAAACCGAGTGTGATGGCAAACCCCTACATACAAACCATCAAGGTTGCACTGAATGAAGCAGAAGCGGAAGTGGCGTCTTCTCAATCCCGGGTTAAGGAGCTACAACAGCGCGTCGACAAGATCGGTAATGAGTTGAATTCACGCTTGACCGTGGAAACGGAACTGAAGAACTTAAATCGGGATTATGATGCGATAAAGAGTAACTATGAAAAGCTCCTTGAAAGCAGGGAGCAGGCTAAGATGTCGGAGAAGGTTGATAACCAGGCGGAAGCACTGAAATTTAAAATTGCCGATGCGCCCAACAAACCGCTCAAATCTTCTTCACCTAACCGGGAATTGTTGTTTTCAATCATTCTATTGGGTGGTGCTATTTGTGGCGTGGGCTTGGCGTTATTGTTGTATTTTATTAGGCCGACCATTATGTCCACTTTGCAGCTTAGGCAATTAACAGGGCTTCCTGTGCTTGGCAGCGTATCTTTAAAAGTCACTGGCGATAAGGTGGAAAAATATAGAAAAGATAGGATTCGATATGGTTTTGCCGGTGTAGGGCTGGTGGTCATTTATGCCGGTTTTATGGCCATTGAGATGTTGGATATTAAGCTTTTCAGTCTTTCCAGGCTATTGCAAAGTATTACCTAAAACTTCTGTAGAGGTGCGCGATGAGTATCATTGAAAAAGCTTTAAATAAGGCCAAGGATCAAGGGCGAGACATCAATATCGCCACAGATTTCTCCAGACCCACAGTCAAAAACACCGATAGGCCTCGTCCAATCAGTCAGGCTATACCGGCATTTACGGGCAGTGTTTTTGAAAAAACCAAGAATGACCTTAATCCTGCGGAGATTGTGGAAATTGATTGGAAACATTTGGCTGAGATGGGATTCGTAACACCGGATGATTCCAATACCCAAACCATAGAAGAATACCGCAACATCAAAAGACCGTTAGTCAGTAATGCATTTGGAAAGAATAGCCTGGGCATTGAACGATCCAATCTGGTTTTGGTGACCAGTAGTGTGCCCGGTGAAGGCAAAACATTTACGGCGATTAATCTGGCTTTGAGTATTGCCAATGAACGCGACAAAAATGTATTACTGATTGATGCCGACGTGGCCAGGCCATCAGTATCCAAAACCTTGGGTATCAAATCATCACCGGGTCTGATTGAATACCTGGAAGGGACGGATATTGATTTTTCAGATATTGTTTTGGCAACAAATATGCCGGGGCTGAGTGTGGTGCCAGCTGGCAAAAAACATAAATACTCTACCGAGCTTTTGTCAAGTAACAAAATGAGCCTTCTTGCTCAGGAGTTAAGCACCCGTTATCCCAATAGAATGGTGATATTCGATTCCCCGCCATTGCTGGCGGCAACTCAGGGTGAGGTGCTCGCCAAGCTGGTAGGACAGGTGGTACTGGTGATTGAAGCAGAATCAACGCTACAAAGCATGGTAATGGAATCGGTGAGCAAACTGGCGCCGTGTGATGTCGTCTTGGCCGTTTTTAACAAATCACAAGGCCATATGGATGGCAGTTATTATGGTTATGGGCAGTACGCACATTAATTTGCTTTGTAAGCTTTTATCCCGGTACTATTGACGCTCTTTTTCAGATGGCGGCAACGCCTGTCTTTTTAGTTTTAATCTATTTGTCTTCAACGAATGATGGAAATTCAGCGTGTCAGTTTGAGCCGACAGAATCGAAAAAAATCCAAGATGCTCAAAAAAAAACACGCCTGATCCAAGGATTCTTCATCTACATTTGTTTATATCAGAGTCAGGCCTATGCCCATAACTGGCGGATAACGCCCTATATACAATTACAGGAAATATACTCGGATAACATCAATTTAGCGCCAGCAGGGAAAGCGAAAAGCGCCTTGGTTACAGAACTAAGCCCAGCAGCGCATATTATTTGGCAGGCAGGGAAATCTAATCTTAACCTCCGATACAACATGCAGAATTTGTATAATGCCCAAGGTAATGGCGATTTTACAATATTTCATCAGTTACAATTCAACGCGCATAATGTGTTATCTCAAAACCGCTTGTTTGTGGATTCAAGAAGCTCTATTAGTCAACAAAATATCAGCAACACCCGTCTGGCCAGCGACAATTTGTCAGGGAGAACAGCGACGGTAAGTACCTTTGGTATTTCACCGACCTGGTTACCGCATTTTGGTAATTATGCGAATGGTACGGTGCGTGTCAACGCCGACAGGTTCTCTTCAGATGCCAATACCCCTGTTAGCAATGGTTTTTCAGATTCTGAAAGTATTTCTGAAATGATCCGGCTCAATAGCGGCAGTAAATTTAAACGGCTTAGCTGGTCGGCTGGCTTTAATAATTACCAGGCTTATCGATCTGGCGGCAACGATGTTAATTTTCAGAGTTCGAATGTAACCTTGAGAACACATATTAATAAACATTTTAGCATTTTTGCGACTGGTGGACACAGCGCCAATAATTTTACTACGCAAACAAACACGAACCAAAACGGATTTTTTTATACTTTTGGTGGGCGTTGGAGCCCCAGTACCCACTATTGGCTAGAAGCAGGTGGCGGTAATAACAGCTATATCACCCTCAATATTTCGCCTATGAAACGTTTGAGTTGGTTGACAACAGTAAGGCACAATAACGTAGGCTTAAATTCGGGTACGACCTGGCAAACAGCTTTAAATTACCGCACGCGACGATCCACTTGGTCGTTGACGCATTATAATGACACCACAACCGTTCAGGACATGTTGTCAATGCTGGGATCTACGACAATAAATACTCCGTCCTTAACCGATGAAGTTATTGTGAGAGAAAGCTGGAATCTTTCGGCATCTTTTTATACCGGTAAAAGTTCAATCAACTTTAATGCGTTTAATCAGGATAGGACATTCCAGGGCAGTGCAAGCACTAAACCCAGGACTGAACATGTCAGGGGTGTGAATGCTGCATGGAATTGGCAGTTTGCACGCAAGACCAGTGCGTATTTAAGCCCTCAGTGGCAGCAAATCGATAGGGCTGATCTTCCTATAACGGATAGTCGTTACGATTTTGCCATAGGGTTAAACCAAGCAATTACCAACCGAATTAACGGACAGGTAGAATTTCGGCATTTAACCCAAACGTCTGACTTGCCGAGCAACGACTATCAAGAAAACCGTGCAACAGCCAATTTATTTATGAGATTTTAATTATGTATGACGGTTTTTATAACCTCAGTAAAAAGCCTTTCCAGCTTAACGCGGACAGCGATTTTTTCTTTAACAGTGCGGTACACAAACGGGCGCTGGCCTATATGCGTTATGGTCTGACGCAAGGCGAAGGCTTTGTTGTCGTTACCGGCAAACCCGGTACGGGTAAAACCATGTTGGTTAAGGAGCTGGTCAATAGCCTGAACAGCGATGACATCACCATAGGCATCATGGTTTCATCACAGGTCGGTGCGGATGATTTGCTGAAGATTATTTCTGCAACTTTTGGCCTTCCTTACGATGGCGAAGATAAAGCCACCTTGTTGACCCGTATCGAGCGATTTTTTATACAACAGGCGGTCGAGGGCAAAAGAGTGCTCATGATTGTCGATGAGGCGCAAAACCTGCCAAAAGATTCGCTGGAAGAATTGCGCATGTTGTCTAACTTTGAGATGTCGGGGAAAGCGCTGTTTCAGACTTTTCTGATTGGCCAACTGCAACTGGGCGAAACCTTGTTCCTGCCGGAAATGGAACAGTTAAGGCAGCGTATTGTCGCCACTTACCAGTTAAAGCCACTGGAAGAAGAGGAGACTAAAAACTACATCCTGTTTCGTCTTGAAAAAGCCGGTTGGCAACAAACACCGCAATTTGAGGAAGATGTCTTTAATGCCATTTGTACTTATACGCAGGGTATTCCAAGACGTATCAATACGCTGTGTGATCGCGTCTTGTTGTTTGGTTATCTCGACGAATTATCGGTCATTGGTTTAAGTGCGGTCAATAAAGTCATTGCCGACATCGAAGAAGAAGCATCGGTTATTACTGATGAATTCCACGATGTCGTGGCTTTGTCGGCATCGGCGGCGAATTACTCTGATTCGCTTTCCCCTCAGTTGGAAGAAAGGATTGTTGCGCTGGAAAAAATGGTTGCCAATTTAAAGTGTGCTTTGAACAAGGAACGTTCATTATTACGCAAAGCCATACTCATTCAACTGGACATGAATGACGCTTACGATGATCTAGGTGAATAGAGAAGTGGCTTGAAAATAATTATCAATAAATCGCTGAGCTTTGAAGGAGTAGGGCAGCAATGCAAAAAATAAATGCCATGACAGTTGATGTCGAAGATTATTTTCAGGTGGCTGCTCTTGATCCGTACATTGAAAAAAAGCAATGGGATACATTGCCACATCGGGTAGAAAACAACACGCATAGAATATTGGATCTGTTTGCCAGCAAGGGCATTAAAGCCACTTTTTTTACTTTAGGTTGGGTAGCAGAACGTTATCCCGCATTAATTGAACGCATCGTAGCTGAAGGTCATGAACTAGCCTGTCATGGTTATGCGCATAGGCGGGTCACAGAACAAACTCCCGAGCAGTTTCGTGAAGATATTGCCAAAGCCAAAAAAATCCTGGAAGACATCGGTGGTAAACAAGTAAAAGGTTATCGTGCGCCGACTTATTCGATAGGCGCAAAAAACTTATGGGCGCTGGATGTGTTACTGGAAGAAGGCTTTAAATACAGCTCCAGCATTTACCCTGTTAAGCATGATTTATACGGT
>SBAV01000081.1 GCA_005239965.1 Methylobacter tundripaludum | reverse complement strand
TTTTGTATGCTTTGTCGGTATTCACTGTAAGCCTTATGTAAATGTGTGGCGTTACAGTTTAAATAATTATTTTGGTTAGTGGGGTGCGGAATGTCGGTTGAACAATAACAACTTGAATGATTATGTAGAATCTTTGACCATGATAAAAAAACAGCATTATTAAAAATCTTACAATTTCTTGGGCGAACGCATAGAATCTGGCTTATTGGGCGTATTGGAAAACCTAATTGCTGCCGCCTACCAAAAGGCCAATGCCGAATGCTTAAAAACCGCCAATTTACAACTGGATGTGGTGCGGCATCTGTGGCGTTTGAGCCATAGTTTACAGGTTCTTTCACATCAGCATTATGGCCAGGGTGCAGAACGGTTAACCGATTTGGGACGGTAGATTGGCGGTTGGCGTAAGCTGCGCCAAGGCAGTGGTGTAATATAAAGATAGGATGTACAGACGCGTATGGAAGCACATCTATATAGCTGCCCGACTTCTTTTCACTCTGATATACTGTTTAAGATGAAAATATACCTTGATAACTGTTGCCTGAACAGACCGTTTGATGATCAATCAAACCCACGCATCCACCTGGAGTCGGAAGCCATAAAGACCATCATTTCTTTGTGTGAAAATGGCCACTGGACAATGGTCAGCAGTGATGTGTTGATGTTTGAAATCAACAATGCGCCGGATATCCCGCGTAGCAAGATTCTCTATTTGATAGCTCAACTGTCCAGTGAAATAATTCCTCTGACTGAGAGCATCCGGCAACGGGCAAAAACCTACGAAAATTACGGTTTGCAAGCATTTGATGCCTTACACTTGGCAAGTGCAGAAGGAGAAGCAGATATTTTTCTAACGACAGATGACAAGTTTCATAAAAAAGCGCAACAGCTACCCCGTTTAACTGTCAAACTGTTCAATCCATTACAATGGCTAGAAGAGGTCTTACCATGAGTGCCATAAGAAATTATCCGACGGATTATGAAATTCAGCAACAAGCCTTACACGCACTGCGCCAAAGCCTTGGTGTGGGAGGCTTGATTAGATTTATGCAGCAGTATGATAAAGGCTGTGGTAACTACACACTTGATCGCCAAGAGTGGCAGAAAACTTATAGCGTAGATAGCCTGTTTGCTGAAATTAAGGGGTAGTGATGTTATGTCTAAGCCCGTAAGGTGGGCAGGCTCAATGCCCAACTTATTTATTACCCTATTGTTCCGCGCGGGCAAAACAACATTGCCCACCCTCCTTTTACTGCCACTACTTTGGTGCAGTATTAATGTCTATGCTGAAAAAGCTCCAACCAAACGGGACAAAACCCAAGCACTGACCGGCGTAACGCCTGCCAGCAAAAAAATAACCCAACAACTGGCCCAATCCTGCCAGCAAGCCGACAACAACCAAGCACCCACTATGGTGGCCATACGCCCTGGCAATTTCCTGATGGGTTCGCCAGCTGAAGAGGATAGTCTGGCACTTGAAGAACAACAAGCAGATGAAGCTCCACAGCATCAAGTTACTATCCCCCACCCGTTTGCCATCAGCCGCTGTGAAATCACCGTAGGCCAGTTTAGGCAGTTTATTAAAGAAAGTGGCTATAAAACCACTGCCGATGGCAAAGGCTGTTATGTGTGGAATGTCGAAAAAAAACCTGGTGAACAGAAAGTGGGTAGTTATTGGGATAAACCCGGTTTTTCACAAACCGATAATCATCCCGTTGTTTGTGTATCCTGGCCCGATGCCCAACATTATGTCGATTGGCTATCACAACGTACCGGTGCTCTATATCGTTTACCAACCGAAGCGGAATGGGAATATGCCGCGCGTGCCGATACGGTAACCCCACGATTTTTTATTAACACGAAACAATGTGATTATGCTAACGGCTTAGGGCAGGAAGCGAAAAGTATCGCCGGTGAAGATTGGACGTTCGCAGATTGTTCGGATGCTTATGTGTACACAGCGCCGGTGGCCAGTTTTGCCGAAAACCCGTTTGGGTTGTTTGATATGCTGGGTAATGTGTGGGAATGGACGCTGGATTGTTATCATGACAGCTATAACAACGCGCCATCGGATGGGACGGCATGGCTGGAAACTGATAAAAATGTGTGTGATCGTCGGGTGATTCGGGGCGGGTCTTGGTTCGACGATCCGCAGTACCTCCGCTCGGCTTATCGCTACAGGTACGGCACAGATGGGGCCTACGACAGCCTCGGTTTTCGTATTGCCAGGGCACTGTAGCTTTGTGCTTTTGCCCTTTGTTTTTTTGGCTTTTGCTTTTTAGGGGCGTAGCCCCTGGCGATTTTTTTGGGTATTTGATCAACAAATGAGTACATTTTAAGCGAGCGTAAAACCCATGCAAGCAGATAATAATCCAGACAAAACAGCTGCCCATATTCTTTGGGTAGAATTAAGCACCCGCATTACCACACAACGCCTGCATTACCGTTCCGGCGAAGAAGAAACTGCTGTTGCCAGTGTACGCCAGCTGTTTACCCAAACACGGGAGCTAATGCTTCAGTACCCAGAAGCCAGAGCATTCCAGTTACTGGCGTTTAAGCTACTTAACAATACCTTGCGTCCGTACACTGCACGTTGGCATCTCTGGATGACCCAAAGCAAAACAGAAGGCAACAAATTGGTGTTTAAAGGCGAACAAGTGCGGCGGATGTTTCGCACTGAATTGCTTGAGTTGCAGGAAGAATTAAAGCTTTGCCAGCAAGAACTGGGGACGCTGGCCGAAGTGTCTGAAGAAATGCAAAAAGCTGTTGATGAAAGCTATTCAGGCCATTCAATAGCCAATCTGGGCGAACCGATTGTGGCTGGATTACTGGCATCATCTGAGATCATAAAAAGCATTAACGACCAAGAGCAGCAAGAAATTTTAGCGCGGCGCAAGGTATTTAACAGCCCCGCCCCAGATGCACCACTGATAAATGCCACAGGCCTCGCACTTTCCGGCGGCGGTATACGTTCGGCTACCTTCTGTTTAGGGATTGTACAAACCTTGGCCAAGAAGAAGCTATTTCACCCGTTTGATTACCTGTCTACCGTATCGGGCGGAGGTTACTTAGGCAGTTTTTTAAGCTCCACCTTAGCGGATACCCAACAACCCGCACCCGATCTGATTGATGAAGTGTTAAATCACCAGGACGGTAAAGACTCCCAAGCCGTTCGGCATTTACGCAACAGCAGCAAATATTTGGGTACGGGCGGCATACAATGGATGGCTGGATTGATGGTGTTTGGTATCTTGACGAATTTGCTACTGCTGTTACCCGTGCCTTTATTTTTGGCAATAGTGGCTTATGTACTGCAACTTTATGGGTTCTGGGATGCAGGAGGCAACACGGACACCCTCTGGTTTGGATTACAGCCCAGCTGTGCAGGGTGGTGGCTTAAGTGGATTTTGGTGGGGCTGTTATCAACCGGTTTTATATTGCCTTTTGTGGAATCAATAACGCACGGAAACCATACAGGAAAATTGGCAGGGGTTCGAAGTAGCTGGGAAAAAATTACCCTATTTTTCACTCTGGCCGCGTTTTTTTCCTGGGCAATATACGCATTACCGAAGGGCTTCCAGACCTTTGCACATGGGCAATATAATCTTGTCGACCTCAACAAAAACATCGGGCCGATGCTCGCCACCACTGTGTTACCCTTCTTTTTGGCGTATGGTGCCAAATTACTCAATGCTTGGGGACGTGTGCAAAAAATCGTGCTGAGGTTATTCGTACTCAGTGGGCCTTTGTTTTTCGGGCTTGTATTTTTGTTGGCAGGCAGCCGCATGGGTCTTGGTGTAATTACGCCGCATCAAAACAAATGGCCTTTACCCCACCTGCTCGGCGACAACTGGCCAGTGCTTGTTCAACACAGCGATGCTATCTGGATTGCTATCATTGCCTTTTTGCTGTTGATTTGGGGATGGTGGTCAGTGAATATCAACACCACATCACCCTACCGATACTACCGTAACCGCCTGTGTGAATGCTATCTGCTAAACAAAAACAATGGCAAAGTGGAACCCAGAACATACCTGCCGCTAACCGAATTGAGTCCACAAGGTAGTGCTGCACCCTATCATTTGATTAACACCACGTTGAATTTAACCACGAGTAAAAACCCGGAATTGCGTGGCCGCAATGGCGATTTTTTTATGTTCAGCAAGTATTTTTGCGGCTCGCCGGTATTGGGTTACACCGCCACCAAAGATGTTGTCAGCAAAAACCCGCATATCGATTTGGGCAGCGCGATGGCTATTTCTGGGGCGGCGGCATCTACCAATATGGGTTGGCAATCCATAGCGCGTTTTAGATTCTGGATGGGCTTGATGAATATCCGATTGGGGTATTGGCTACTGAATCCCAAGGAAAAAGTGTACTGTAAATATCTGGAAGGTCCAGGCCCCAAATATTTGTACAAGGAAATATTCGGCAGGATGAAAGAAACCGACCGCTATTTAAACCTGTCCGATGGTGGCCATATTGAAAATTTGGCGGTGTACGAATTGCTCAGGCGTAAATGTAAATTTATCGTGAGTGTGGATGCCGGACACGAACCGGGTATGGAATGCGCTGATTTGATCCGCTTGCAACGCTATGCCGAAATCGATTTGGGCATCCGCATGGAGTATGACATCACTGATCTGCAACTCAATGACAACAAGCTATCGTGTGCTTACGCCATTTTGGTGAAAATCATTTATTCAAACGCAGATAAAGATAACACTGAATTGGGTTGGATGCTGTATATCAAACTGGCTATGACGGGTACAGAACCGGCTTATGTCACCGATTATCGAAGAGAAAATCCAACGTTTCCGCACCAAACTACCGGCGACCAGTTTTTTGACGAGGCCCAGTTTGAGGCGTACCGGATGTTGGGCGAATGTGCGGCGGAAAGTTTGTTTAGAAGTGAGCTTTTAGGTGGCGATATGCCTGACTCATTAGAGCATTGGTTTCAGGCTTTAGCTAATAATTTGTTGATGGATAATGATGAGGCTTTTAAATGTACAAAACCATCACCAGTTAAGGTATAGATTGATAAATTACACGGAAGTTAATTTTCCTTTTCCAGATCAGCCAGTTCGACAATGGATTCGCCAGCTGCCAGTAATGCGAGCGCTTTAGGAAATACTTGAACGAACAGGCTTTGTAATCGGCGATTAACTACGTTACCGCAGGTAATCCAGAGCAATTGTGGTGGCGAACCTAAGCGCAACACCATTTCAACAAAATCGCTGTCTTTGCTGATGATCACCGTTTTTTGTTGCTGTGCTTTTTGGAAAATCTCCTGATCTTCTGCATCGCGCAAGCCTAAATCCCGTAAGGAATAGGCTTCTACAGCAAATGTTTCGGTTAACCAACTGGCCAACTGTGGTGGCAACTGTGCATCAACCCAAAAAATCATGCCGCTAGCCGTTCCAAATTAACCCTACGCGCGGCATACAGCAAACAGGCTTGAATATCCTGCAATTCCAAATCCGGGAAATCTTGCAGTATTTCGTCGATAGTTACCCCCTCACCCAACATTTGCAAAATATCACCTACACGAATCCGCATACCACGAATACAGGGTTTTCCACCGCATTGCAGGGGGTTATGGGTAATTCTGGTTTCTAAGCTCATCATTTGGTTTCCTTAAATGTGAATTAAGAGCTAAAAATCAATAATGCCGAATGAAGCCCTCTCCAAAGGGAGAGGGTTGGGTGAGAGGAAATAAAATAAACGTAGTTCATTGATTTCATAGTCTAAAATTTAGCTCTTAATTCGTATTTAATTAAAAGTTTACACGTCCGCAAAGCAACGCCCAACTTACAGCCCCATAGCATTATCAGCGTAGCCTAATATTTCGTCTGCGCTACGGTGGTCAAGGGTTGGCAAATTGGCACAGTTTTGTATGATTTGCATAATCGCTTGTTGTTTTTGGGTTTTATTGTCCTGCGTTAAGCGATTGAGTTTTGCTTCAAATTCGTTTAATTCCTGTTGAACAACAGCAGGGGGTAAGTTATCTGGGATATTAATGGTTATTTGCATACTGCTTACCTTTTGTTTGGTGTATTTTAAATAAAAAACCAGCTTTTCATGGGTACAATAGGACTGTAGCTCATTTTATCAGGTTATGGCATACCCCAAAAAAGCAAAGGGCAAAGCTACAGTGCCCTGGCAATAC
>SBAV01000099.1 GCA_005239965.1 Methylobacter tundripaludum | reverse complement strand
TTTACCCTGACTGAAAAATCTGTTTAACCCGTCGTGCAAACGTTATCCGTGTAATGATTTTTTGTCCACGGAAAACACAAAAAGCACGAAAAAGGATGACGGATACTTTGTGAATTAGAAATTAATTTACAAATTCCCATAGAAATTCTTTCCGTGTCTTTTGTGTTTTCCGTGGACACATAAAATTATTTTAAATCAGTGTGTTATTAGGTAACAATCCACCATGCCCGAATTACCCGAAGTTGAAACTGTCTGCCGTGGCGTTGCCCCGCATATTACCGGTCGAACCATTCAGCAGGTGGTTGTACGTCAACTACGGCTACGCTGGCCAGTGCCTAAAAATCTAAATGAGTCAGTCAGTGGATTAGCCATACAATCAGTGGGTCGACGAGCAAAGTATCTCTTATTTGCAACAGACAAAGGCACTTTATTGGTTCACTTGGGCATGTCCGGTAGCTTACGGATAGTCACCAGCCAGCAAGAACTCAAGACGCACGATCACATCGATTTTATGTTTGCCGATGATACGATCATGCGTTACAACGATCCACGCCGCTTTGGCGCTGTCTTGTGGACATCCGAACCGATTAATGACCATCCATTGCTAAAAGATTTAGGTCCTGAACCTTTACTGCCTAACTTTAGTGGCGAACACCTCCATGCCCTGTCCAAAAACCGAAAAATACCGGTGAAGTCGTTTATTATGGACAGCCATATCGTTGTCGGCGTCGGCAATATTTATGCTAATGAGGCCTTGTTCATGGCCGGTATTCATCCATGCCGTCACGCCGGACAAATCGATTTGGAAGCATACCAAAAACTGGCCGGGTGTATTCGCACAGCTTTGGCCAACGCCATACAACAAGGCGGCACAACCTTGCGTGATTTTGTCAACGAAGCTGGCAAGCCCGGCTATTTTCAGCAGCAATTGCGCGTTTATGGCCGGACAGGTTTGCCTTGTGTTCATTGCCAACAGCCTTTACAGGAAACAAGATTATCCAATCGTTCAACGGTATTTTGTGCTGCCTGTCAGCATTAAAATCTACTCATGTTCCTTGCTTTATCAACATAAGCGTCTATAATTGCGCCTGCTTTAAGGTTCCATAAGGTTTCAAGCCTTAGGATTAAACGGGAAGTCGGTACGGTTTACCAAATCCGACGCTGCCCCCGCAACGGTATGTCAGTAAAGGGCCATCAATACGCCACTGTGTTTTGCACGGGAAGGTGATGGTTCAGGCGCACGCCACTGACAAGCCCGGAGACCGGCCTGAAAGCCTATTCGGTACAGCGGAGGGCTGTGTTACGAAGAAAGTCGACGTCTTTTCGGTCTGCGTCTTCGCCTGTCCTTCGTTGTAATTCAACAACTATTATGCGCGGGCGGCGCAGAAGACAACCATGAAAAAAATTCTTTATAGTTCAGTATTGCTTACCGGTGTTAATACACCCTTGTTACACGCACGAACCCCAATTGATCAAACCGTAGTGGACTTGCCGGAAATGGTCGTCACCGCGACCCGATCAGCGACACCTCGACAACAATTATCTGCTGCTACCACCGTTTATACCCGCCAGGATATTGAACGCCTGCAAGTCAAAACCTTTCCTGATTTGTTGCGCGGCACCACGGGCATTGATATGACCCAGCAAGGTGGCGACGGCAAGACGACCAGCGTTTTTATGCGCGGTACAGATTCCAGCCACGTACTGGTGTTGGTGGATGGCATTAAAGTGGGGTCGGCGACTTTGGGCAGCACACCGTTTGAATTTATCCCGCTCGACCAGGTAGAGCGTGTGGAAATCATCCGTGGCCCACAATCCAGCTTATACGGCTCGGAAGCCATCGGCGGTGTTATCCAGATTTTTACCCGTAAAGGCGGTGATTCAGAAACACCGAAAGTAACCTTGGATGCGGGTGGTGGTAGTTACGATACACTCAAGGCCGCCGGTACGGTCAGTAGTAAACTCAACAACACTTGGTATACGGCGGGCGCTTCGCATTACAATACCCAGGGGTTTAGCACGCGGCCACGGGTTAATAACCCTTTTGGAGGGCATCCATTAGACCAGCCTGACCACGACGCTTACTATAATACAGCCGTTAATGCCCGAGTTGGTCATCGCTTCGACAATAATGCCGAACTTGAAGTCTCTTTTATGCGTTCGCAAGGCCGTAACGATTATGACGGGGAACTCCAGGACAAAACTTTGTTCATTAACCAGGTCGCTGCATTAACAGGCAGTTTTGATGTGCGTGACAATTGGCGTACCATCTTGCGCGTAGGACACAGTTTTGATGACAATACCCAGTTTGCCCCGCAGGCACATGACAAGGGTTTTGTGTCGCGCTTTTATACCCAGCGCTGGAATGCCAGTTGGCTAAATGAAATTGCAATGGGTGATAACCACCAGCTGCTGGTCGGATCGGATTTTCGCCTGGATGAAAATGCAGGCTCCGATATTAATGGTGTCGCCGTACCTAATGACGGCACCAATCAATACCGCGAAAAATCCCGCTACGATGTGGGGGTGTTTGGTGAATACCACGGCCAGTTTTTGGATAACCATTTTATCAATGCCTCGCTACGTTGGGATGAAAACGAACAGTTTGGCGATTATGTCACCGGTAATATCGGCCTGCGGTCTAATTGGAATTACGGTATCAGCACGTTTGCCAATTTTGGCAATGCGTTTAAAGCGCCTACGTTTAACGATCTTTACTGGCCCAATGCCGGCAATCCTAACTTAAAGCCAGAAGAATCCATTTCTGCCGAGATAGGTTTGGCGGGCAAACATCATAACGTGCAGTGGGAAGTGCGGGCGTACCATACTGACCTGGATAATTTGATCAATTGGGCCCCTGCGCCAACTGTAACCGACCCGTTTCGATGGATTCCTTCCAATGTTGATAAAACTGAAATTCAGGGCATTGAAGCGGAAATCAGCACGCAAATAATGGGATGGAACAGTAAGCTGAATATGAACATTCTCAGTCCTGAAGACCGCAAAACCAACAAACGCCTGCTGCGCCGTACCGATAAAACGTTGTCGTTTGACTTGTCACGCTCGTTTGGCCAATTTGATGTGGGCGGTACTGTATTGGCGCAAGACCACCGTTTTGACGATGCCGCCAACCTGGTTAAAGTGGCGGGGTACGTGAAGGTTGATTTACGCGCCGCCTACCCTTTAGATAAACACTGGTTGTTAAGTGCCAGATTAAACAACCTGTTGGATAAGCAATATCAGACAGTTGATGCTTATAATACAGCCGATAGGAACTTTTTTATCTCAATCCATTATAATAACTGACATATCAGCGTTCGCTGGGGACTTATTTTCCACCCTGAATTAGCAGGTATCCATTGCATACCGTATGGATACCTTCTAAGATAGCTGTGTTATTTACTCATTGAGCGAGGCTAACATGGCTAAAGAAGTACAAATGTCGATCAAAATGGAATCGGAATTGCGCGACCAGTTTATGGGGCTAGCGGCCAGTAAACATCGGCCAGCGGCGCAGATTATCCGTGATTTGATGCGACTTTATATAGAAAATAATGAAACACCAAATGCTTTAACCGCTGAGACGATTCGCAAGTGTCGCCGAGGTGAAGAGGTATTCAGTGCCACCAGCGCGGAAGACCTGTTTAAGCAATTGGGCATTTGATGCGTTTGCCAAAATATACCAATCGCTTCAAGCGTGACGTAAAGCTAGCGGAAAAGCGGGGCAGGAATATGGGCAAATTGCGTGAAGTTATCGGTTTGTTGCTGGCCGGCCAACCTTTACCGCCTGTGCTGAATGATCATCCACTGAAAGGTGAATGGGAACCTAGTCGGGATGTTCATATCGAACCCGATTGGGTATTAATTTACAGTATAGATGGCAACATAGTTTACTTTGAACGTACGGGCACACATTCCGATCTTTTCAATCAATAAAACTCCTTGGAGAATTTTATGAATTTACAACGCTACTTAAAAGCCGACTACCTACCCATCCCCTTAATTGCCGCCATGGTGTTGACGCGCTTCCATCACTTTGGCGATGTCTTGCATTTACCGGATGCGTCATTGGCGGTGTTTTTCTTTGCCGGATTTTTCCGTAAAAAAATGTTGCTGGGTTTTTTGCTGGCATTGGCTGCATTGATTGATTATGTGGCTATCTCTAATGGAACCAGCGACTGGTGTGTTACCCCCGCCTATGCGTTTTTGATCCCTACCTATTCGGTGATGTGGTTTGCAGGGCGTTATTGTTCCAGGCTGACTGCCATGAAAGGCACAGAATTAACCCTGTCCGTGGGCGCAATGGTGGTACTGGTGCTGGCAACGTCTATGGCCTTTGTTATTTCCAACAGCAGTTTTTATCTGTTTTCAGATCGCTATACCGATATGTCCTGGACGCAATACGCAGCGAGTATGGCGCATTATTATCTTCCGTACATGAGTTCCACCTTAATTTATGCCATTATCGGTTATGCGCTGGTTAAGTTCATCAAATTAGCTGTTGTGACACAAGACGGCCATAAAACCGCTTCTTGAGTTATCCAACTCGGATCTTCTGCCTGACTGAGGAAACCACCGAGACGCTGATTGTACTCGGTGGTTAATCGCCTTTTATTTCATGGGTAATTGCAAACCCGCACTGCAAAAATAGACTTGATCACAGTACGTTGCCATGAGCTGCGCGGCTTTGCCGGACAAATCCACAAACTGCCTGGCCAAGGCGTTGTCAGAAATTATCCCCAAGCCCACTTCGTTATATACCAGCACCAAGTCGTTGGGTAATTGCATAACAGCTTCCAGCTCCTGCAAGATAGCCGTGTCTGGAATTTGATGATACAAGGCATTATTTAGCCACATGCTGACACATTCAATCAGCACCGGAGCTTGGCAAGCTTGCAAGGTTTCCAGAAGGCGTAAGGACTCTTCAACAGTGGTAAACAAGTCTTGCCGCTGTTGCTTATGGAGGGCGACACGGGCGTGCATTTCCTCATCAAAAAATTCTGTCGTCGCCAGATAATACGGCTTAACATGGGGCGATTGCGATAGGATATAGCGTTCGGCCAGCCTGGATTTACCGCTTTTAACGCCGCCTATAAATAAGGTTTTCATGTATCTATTTAAAGTGTAGAGTGGGCAACGCTTTTTTGCCCGCCATTGAACTACGCAGATTTATCATAACGGTGGCTCTATGCGTTAAGATAGTGAATATAAGTATACTGGTTAAGATTCTGGAGCTTATGCACCGAACCACAATCCACCCGAAACTGAAACGCATTGGCCAATGGCAGTTTTAATATATGCGCCAATAAAGCCCTGATCACCCCCGCATGGGTAATGATAACGGCCTGTTCAAGTTCCTGTTGTAACAATTCTTGCCAGAACGCACCGGCACGCTGGCATAAATCTATGAAGCTTTCCCCGTTCGGTGGTGCTGTCTGCACAAAATTTTCAGTCCATTGCTTAACTGATTCGGGGGGTAAATCATCAAAGCGTCTGCCTTCCCAATCGCCAAAATTCAGTTCCAACAAGCGTTCATCCATGGCTATAGTGTGCGAAAACCGATGCGCCAGTTGCAAGCAGCGGCCAAGCGGGCTGCTGTAAAAGCGGCAGTTGTCCTGCCAGGCGGGCAGCTTTAATGTCAACTGGGTGACTTCATCGGCAAAGCTGTCTGCCAAGGCAACATCGGTTTGCCCGTAGCACAAACCTTTGGCGGTAGCCGTTTGGGTATGGCGGATTAAATAAATGTCCATAGCGCACTCACGGACAGGTAAAAAACCGTTTCGCTGATTTGCTGGCTAGCACCCAGGCAATCGCCGGTATAGCCGCCAATATGCCGGTAAAAATATCGCCCTGATAAATGGCTAACCAACCACAATGGCACAATAACCCATAGGCACATCCGGGGTAGCAACAGCAGGGGCAATACCGCCATGCCTAAAGCCATCTGCACTTCATAGAGGCTGGGCTTGTACATAGCCGCGCCGGTTTTGCTATTTTCCAGACGTGCGTAGTCGTAACGAAACATAATATAGATAGGCACAAAACGGCTAAGGCTATGGCTGGCAATGAATACGAGCGGGACGCTGCTGACTGGTATTGTAGTGAGGGCGCTGATTTTTAGCAGTATCAGCAGCATTAAGCCCAGTGCGCCATAAGTACCAATATGCGGATCTTTCATGATCTCCTGGATGCGTTGTTTGCCATAGCCGCCACCGAAACCGTCACAGCTGTCTGCAAAACCATCTTCGTGGAACGCCCCTGTCAACACGATGCCGACACTCATAGCAATGATGATTGCGGTTTGCTGAGACCATAGGAAATTAGCCAGATAAAAACTGAGCGCCAATACCCCGCCGACCAACCAACCAACGAGCGGCAAACATACGGTTGCTTGCGGCAGTTGTTTATAGTCCAGGTTTTTTGGGTATGGTATGCGTGTGTAAAAACTCAGTGCCAGTAAAAAGAGAGGGACATTGGGCATGGTTATAGCACGGGCGTTTCGCGATGAGTTTTGGGCGGTTCAACGCTATCAACACCAGCGTCTTCAAAACTGGCCATGTTATTTAAAAAACTGACTGCCGCTTGTAACAACGGGTAGACCAAGGCAATGCCCGTGCCTTCACCTAAACGCAGTTGTAAGTTTAGTAAGGGCTGTGCGCCTAGGTTGTCCAACAAGGCTTTGTGCCCTTGTTCGTCTGATACGTGCGAGTAGATACAGTAGTCAAGCATTCCAACGTGTAACTTGCTGGCGACCAGTAAGGCTGCGCTGGCAATAAAGCCATCGACAATAATTACCATGCCCAATTCAGCGGCTTTCAGGTAAGCACCTACCATCATGGCAATTTCAAAGCCGCCAAACAGGCCAAGCAAGGTCAATGGTTCGTGGTTATCGCCATGATGCAGCTGGGCTTGCTGCAATACTTGCAGCTTATGATTTAATTTGTCGTCATCCAAGCCTGTGCCTCGGCCTACGCATTGTTCCAAAGGAATATCCGTTAGGCAATGCACTAACACTGTAGCTGAAGATGTATTGGCAATGCCCATTTCGCCAAAACCTATGCAATTGCAGCCTTGTTGGTATTGGTTAAAGACAATTTCCGCGCCAGCCTGCAGGGCTTGTCGGCACTGGTCGTGCCTCATTGCTGGACGAGTAAAAAAGTTGTGTGTGCCGGGTGCTATTTTGGCGGCAATCAGGTTGGGGTGGTCGGGTAAATCGGCCTTAACACCTGCGTCAACAATCAGTAAATTAAGGCCAGATAGTTTGGCAAACACATTGATGGCCGCACCACCTGCCAAAAAATTGGCGACCATTTGTGCGGTTACGCTTTGGGGGTAGGCACTGACACCCGCTTCGGCTATACCATGATCGCCTGCAAACACAACAATACTGGGTTTCTGTAGGCAAGGGGTTAGGCTGTTCTGGATTAGGCCTATTTTCAGCGCCAGTTTTTCCAACTGGCCGAGAGAACCTAACGGCTTGGTCTTTTGGTCTATTTTGTTTTGCAGGGCAGATTGCAGGGCAGTGTCCAAGTGCGGAATGATAAAACTTAACGGCATGGGCTATTCCAGTTATTTTCATAGACCAAGGTTTCAAGCGGTAGCCTTGTTGCCCAATTTTGCTGTTGCAATAATGGCTGGCTATAAAACTCACTGACATGGCCAATACACAAAATGGCAACGGGTTTACTGTTGACAGGCATGTGCAGCAGTTTTTTTAAGGCTTCCGGTTCAAACAACGATACCCAGCCCAGTCCTAAACCTTCTGCTCTGGCAGCTAACCACATGTTTTGTATAGCGCAGGAGACCGATGCCAAATCCATTTCAGGTAATGTGCGCCGGCCAAAGATGTGTTGTTCGCGTTGATCACTGAGGGCTGCCACCAATACTTCAGCGCAATCCATCATGCCCTCTACCTTGATGCGCATAAATTCGTCTTCACGCTCCTGTAAGGCGTGGGCGGTTTGTATGCGCTCTTGTTCAACCAACGAGTGCATTTCCTGCCGTAGGACAGGGTTGGTAATGCGAATAAAGCGCCACGGCTGCATAAAACCGACACTGGGGGCATGGTGCGCGGCTTGCAATAAGCGTTGTAATATATCGGCTGCGATCGGCGAGGGCAGGAAGTGGCGCATATCACGCCGTTCTAGGATAACACGGTAAATGGCGGCGCGGTCTGTATCAGAATAACGGTGGTCAGGTGTCGTCATGGTAATGGGCATGAAAGGATTATGTAGATTTTAACCTGTTCTCTTGGATAGAGTTGAATTTCCTTTCATTTAGCCGCGTAGATTGGGTTGCATGCTTTTCGTATTTACTACATCCAGTGCTGGAACCTTGCTAATCGGCATCGGCTTTATCTTCCACATCGGCAAGTGATGCCCAGCTTTTACGTTTAGGCGTAATGATGACAGCATTGCCCTGCCTGCGGATCATCACTCCATCAATTCTGACAATCTGGAATGGCTTGGGAATACGCACTGCAAATCAGGAAAGGCCATCGCACACGTTGACCTGCACAAGGCACTTCCCTTTTTTTCAAAGGCGGTAAGTGAATAATGCTTATGTTCAAAAAAAATTTTAAGCCTACGGCTACTTAAGCGTGATGTCTGTGACTATTTCACACTTTTTTAGTGAAATAGTTCACATTTAAAAACTCGCGGTCGGTATATATTTACTTCAAGCGTTTTATTTTCCCTCTACCCAGTGTTTTTTGAAATCACAGGCACAATTGCTTATATGCCCTCCGGGAGGGTGAAAACAGGAAAAATTACGTTTGCCATTTGTCATTAAACATCAATAGGAGAGCTGTTATGTATGATTTAGTTATTATTTGGGCATTGGCTTTTTCAGCGGGACCTTATGCTGTGCATGGCCCTTATGACAGTCCATTCGCTCCTAACAATCAAGGAACTCTTACGATTGACAGGGCTCTAAAAACGTCAAAGGCTACTTGTCAAGCTGAATTAACAAGGGCTGTAAAACTCAACGGTCATAATTATTACGCCCCCCAAGTTGTTGGATCGGGGGTGCGAGTGCCCACTCGTCTTTTTGTTAGCGCTTACTGTACCCCTCATTAATTGTACTGATGGGGTGGTGAAGTAGCTAACCATAGGTATTTATACGTATTGTTATGTCAAATAGTTTAATTAACCATAAGATTGGCTTAACCTTTTGTACCCTGCC
>SBAV01000085.1 GCA_005239965.1 Methylobacter tundripaludum | reverse complement strand
GTACTGGTAGTTGAGCTGGACATCGACCGTATTAAAGCCGGATTCCGATATGCCCCACGCAACGCCGCGCTGCTTGCCGTAATCGATTTGACGCTGGACTACCGTCCTCAGTGTTTGGTCGATCAAGGTATTTTCATAAGTCGGCATTACCAGCAGCGGCATCAGGTATTCAAACATTGAACCGCTCCATGACAGGAGGGTCGTTTTACCCTCGCTAGTCACCAGTAATCGGCCTAAAGCAAACCAACTCTCCTGCGGTATCTGTGCTTGGGCAATGGCAACAAAGGTGCATAATCTCGCTTCCGACGCCAGTAAATCGTAAAACCCTGAATCACGTTGCCGCTCAGCAACATTGTAGCCAATTGCCAGCAATCGACGTGGCTTATCAAACAGAAAGCCATACGCCATATTGGCTTGTTCATTTGCCTGAAGTGCCAATTCTTCAATCAGATTAATTCTTTCTTTTGCTCTTTGACTGGATTCCTGAATAAGTGGTTTTAGTTGATTTAACCAATCCCGCTGTTCCGGTATTTGATTTACCGTTAGTTGTTGGTCGATAGCTGACAACAAAGGGTTATCAATGGCTGCAAGCCCTCGTAGCGTTGGGATTATGGTTATATCAGGAAAGTTATCAAACTCTTTCGGCAGGGAAGGAAGGATTAGCCACGGGATCATGGCACGTAATTCATCAAGGATGGCGCGGCATTGCCCAGCAAGGGATTGCCCCCATTCCTTAAATTCACTGTCAATTTCTTCAATTCTGTTGGCAAATGTTTCCGCGCCTAGCGTTAATCCTTCAAGACAGCGCGATGCAGTCAAGAGTGTTATAGGCCTATTATTGATGGCAAATTCGAGATCGGTTTGAAATTGTGTGAGTAGGGGTGGCGTAATACCGCCATTTGCTTCTACCAATATGCTCAACGTATCCTGAAGACCCTTAAAACATTGGTCAACTAATATCGGATGGTCAGGTAACTCAAGTAACCCTTGGTGCAGGGTCAATAAATGCCCGCCAAGGTTGCCACTATCGACGGTAGAGATATACAACGGCGGCAGGGGTTTCGTGGTTTTTGTGTCATACCAGTTATAAAAATGCCCCTGATATTTTTCCAAGGCTGCCATCGTGGCCAGAGTGTTTTTTGTTCGTTTTAGAAGGATGCCGATGGGGATATAACCGAAATCATAAGCAGACAGGTTCGCCAATAACCCTAGCCCAATATTGGTGGGTGATGTGCGATGCGCCACACCGACACCTCGGTATTCCTGAAAGTTATCGGGCTGCAGCCAATGATCCTCTGAACCGACGAAGGTATCAAAGTAACCCCAGGTTTTACGGGCAATAAGCCTAAGAAATAGGGTTTGGTTTGCCGTCAGTACCGTCTCGCGGCGAGCGGTTGGAAGGCTGATCCACCAAACAATGGCGGGCGAAAGCAACCATAACAATAGAATGGGGGCGGCAATAACCAATGCTTCCGGCCTTGTGATTGCCAGGGCGATACCTGTGCCTGCTGCAATGACCGGGGCGCTCCACATTAAACGAAAGGAAGTGAAAATATCGTTGCGGCTATTGCGGTTAATCTCGCTTGAAGGTTTCCATTCCAACAGTCGTTTATGGCTGATCAGCATCCGCCAGACAGTGCGACTGATCGCATCCATGCTGAAGTAAGCTTCATAAGACAGAAAACTGAGCGTTAATATTGTCCGAACTAAACCTTCGCCTGTTGAATGGATTTCTGAAATGAGATGTTGCCTCAGCAACAGGTCTGACGGTTTCCTAACCAAGTTAACTAAGGCGGCACTTAATACAGGAATCAATAAGATTGCGATGACGGATAGGGTCCAAAACCAGGGTAACGGCCAAGTCGTCCAACCCGCCAGCAACATCAATGTCATTGCAGGAGTCGTAAGGCTACGCCTGAGGTTGTCGAAGAGCTTCCATCGTGACAGGCCTGAAAGCCTATTTTTCTGTCTACGTTCGTCCAACCCAGGCACGCTGGGCAACAACCATCCCAATAACTGCCAGTCGCCACGAATCCAACGGTGCCGACGGCTGACATCATCGGCATAGTGTCTGGGATAGGCTTCATATAATTGAATGTCACTTAATAGGCCAGATCGCGCATAACAGCCTTCCAACAGATCGTGGCTTAAAATACGGTTTTCTGGGAAACAATCTTTGAGGGAGCATTCAAAGGCATCGACATCGTAGATTCCTTTGCCGATGAATGAGCCTTCATGGAATACATCCTGGTAGACATCCGAGACAGCCCGTGTATAGGGATCAACACCTTGTTCACCGCCATAGATTTGCGCGAACCGTGTTGAATCTGAACCAGCTAGGCTGGCGCTTAAGCGCGGTTGCAAAATACCATAACCATCTACAACACAGAGCTTTTGTTTGTCATAGCAAGCACGGTTCAAGGGATGCGCCATAGAACCCACTAATTGTCTTGCGGTATCCCGCGGAAGCTGGGTATCGGTGTCGAGGGTAATCACATATTTAACTTCCGTTAGGATGTTAATATCACCGACGAGAAGGGAAAAATCAGAGGTATCGCCTCCGCGCAGAAGAGAATTTAGAGCCGCAAGTTTACCTCGCTTACGTTCATAACCCATCCAAATCTGATCGTGCGGATTCCATCGGCGCGGGCGATGGAAAAGAAAAAATGTATCACCTAATGCTTTCGGATATTTTTTATTTAGTTGGCTGATGCCTGCCGCTGTCAACTGCAATAGCGGATCATCTTTTTTCGTCGTCTCTTCATGAGCATCGAGAAAGTCGGTTAGCAGGCCAAAATGCAGGCTATCGTCCCGATTGGCGAGAAACCGCACTTCCAGCGCCTCCATCAACTCCTCTATGTTCTGAACACTGGTTAAAAGTGTAGGCACGATAACCAACGTGCGCTGTTGTGCGGGGATTTCAATCGAAAAATCCATTCGAGGTAGCGTATGAGGTGTGACAAATAATGTCGCCAGCCAGTTTTACCTTTTTGGAATGTACCCGTAAAATCTCTTCTCTACACGTTAAATCAGGATAGGGAACTTCAATAACTCTATCAAACCGTCCGGGACGCAGCAGCGCCTTAT
>SBAV01000360.1 GCA_005239965.1 Methylobacter tundripaludum | reverse complement strand
CCAGGTCACTGCCGTTGGCTCATACGCCCAGGCTATGGAAAAACTGGCGACGGTTGGCCAAACATGGGATGTGTTGATTATTGATTACCGGTTGCCAGGGAACCTATCCGGCATTGAGGTGGCCAGGAATTTGCAGTCACAGTTGGGGCATCCGGTTCCGGTACTCATCATTACTGGTAACACGGGGCCAGAACGGTTGCAGGAAGCGGATCGCAGTGGTTATTTGTTGTTGCATAAACCCGTGCAACCTACTCGGCTGCGTAGCGCCTTGCAATATTTAACCAGCCAACAGCCGCAATAAAATTTGCCCAATGCGTCTTTATAAAAATGATGTGACTGACGTGTTTTTTTGCTATTGTACGGGAATCCAGTACAATAGCAAAAAGGCGGTATAAGGTGGACATTGAAAAAATAGCGCAAGCCATTGAGGCTGATGCAGGCATTCCCCTTGCCGATATTCGGCAAGGTCTGGCAGAAATGCAATTAGGAACTGGCAGGGTAACAACAGCTGAGCAAATTTTGGTTCGCTCCACCCGTGCAAAGTCTGGTTTGTCGCAACAGGCCTTTGCAGAACGAATTAAAACACCTGTGGCAACCTTGCGCGATTGGGAGCAGGGTAGATTCGTGCCACCTGGTGGCGTGCTATGCCTATTAAAGATTATTTACAATCATCCTGATTTAATAAATGAGCTTGATGCTGTATAAAACTGGTTATTATTGACAAGCAAATATCGGAGAACGTTAAAAATGAACGAACAGCTTATCACTGCAAAAATCCAGGAATTACATGCGGAGCCAGAAAAACAGGAATTGTTATTTTTTCTGGATTATTTACTTGCCAAACAAAATAAGGTGTTATTAGAAGTAACTAAAAAAACACCCAAATTTGGCAGTGGCAAAGGCACGTTCAAGATGAAGGAAGATTTCGATGTTCCGAATCAATGAGCTTATTTTTTGCCGTAAGTGCTATCGTGATCAGGTGCAATGGTTAATAATCGCAGAAAATCACCGTCACGATAAGCCGTTGCTCGGCGGCTCTGGGTAATGCGTAACGAATACAGTGCATTGATCCCTTCGGGTGGCCTAATGCTAACAATTTTTTCCCACTTAATGCCATTGTCTCGATAAACCTGTTGCCAAGTCAGTTGCCGCAATTTGTTTAAGGTGTCCAGAACAGCGTGCCGCTCCATTTTTTGCAACGCAAACAAATTTTCTTGAAAAACAGGATTATTGAGATCAAGGCGCACCTTGTTTTGATCATCGCGTGTACCGGTTTTCATTTGAACTGTTCTAATACAGCTTCTAAGTGGGCATCACTGGCCGAATTAGCTTGAGCCCAATTCAATGCTTGCTGCAAATCTGCTGCTGATTGGGGTTGTTGCAACCAGTGTTCATTATCCGGAATAACCGTTGCCGTGCGAATCAACCAAACCCCTTGCTCTTGTTCTTCGACTAATACCTGCTTCCCTGCATATTGCTTACCTAAGGATATTTGCCCATTAGCACCAATGATTTTAATGCTCGGTTGCGATACAGTTCTTGTCATAGTAATCTCCATAAATATAAATGCACTAACGCACTATAGCACTATTTTATGAAAGAAAGTAATCTGTATGGAGTTGCGGAACTCGTAAGATACACGTTAGCACACCATCCTTGCCGAAGTCGATGAGTGCTGAAAATGGTAATGGTGTGATTTTTTATATGGACTAGGTGTTATGGTTGTCCCAGTTGTCCACCAAGTGCAGCTCTATTGCCTTAATGACGGCTTCAGTCCGGTTATGTGCGCCCAATGCTTGCAAAATGGCAACAATGTGCAGTTTTACGGTGCCTTCTGTTACACCCAGTGCTCTGGCTATGGACTTGTTGGGCAACCCTTGCGCCACCAGTTGCAAAACTTCATGCTGGCGGATGGTTAAGATACCCGGTTCACTTTTAGCGGTTGTATGGGTAGGCCTGCTGTTGGCTTGCAAATAGCATGGAAAATAAACATCACCCGCCAGAATAACCCGAAGGGCCGCCAGCATTTGATGGCTGCTGTGTGTTTTTGGGATATAACCAACTGCACCGTTATCCTGCGCCTGCCTAATGTGTTGACAGGTTTCAGAGCCAGACAGCACCACAATAGAGACTGTCGGTGCCAATTTGCGTAAATCCGGTAAAGCGGACAGCCCGTCCACACCCGGTAAATCAATGTCCAGTAACATCAGGTCAAGATTGCGGGTGTTGGCTATCCTGTAGGTGACTTCCTCAACATTAGCGGCCTCATGCACTACCACCAGCGGGGTAAGTTGGTTCAGTACATGCACCAGGGCTTCCCTGAACAGGGCATGGTCATCTACCAGTAGAATATGCATAAAGT
The DNA here is from genome assembly GCA_005239965.1 of Methylobacter tundripaludum. GTDB lineage: Bacteria > Pseudomonadota > Gammaproteobacteria > Methylococcales > Methylomonadaceae > Crenothrix. The sequence continues at coordinate 12,632 of SBAV01000360.1, read as the reverse complement.
TAAGCCTTACATTTAGGGCATCAACATAAGCTCTAAGACCAAAAAATTAACGGTACGGCAAAATTTGCCAGAGTTTATATGATAAAGTTTTTTGTAAAGTAAAGCTGTGAACTATTCACACTTTCAGCAGGGTTTACATGATCCAGTAAATGAGGTGCGCAATGGAAATACATCAAAGCCAAACCCAACACCAACATGTATGGATAAGCCATAAACTGTTTTTTGAACAGTGCGTTGCTGGCTTTAGCAAACACCCCTATCTCTTTTGGCTATTCGTCAGTTTAGTGCCCGTCAATTTATCGGTGGTATTGTTTGCCCAAACAGGCAACAGGGTTTTTATCAGCACGGCAATGCCGTTATCTTTTTGCATAAGCCTGTTACCGTTAGCCATTAAGATTGGGGCTATTTTTATGGAGGATTGGGGCAGGGAGTTAAAACATTTTGTGCTGTGTCCAGAACAGGAAATCGAATCTTGGTTCCAAAGCCAGATGGCTTTTCTTTCTGGCAGCCGAGGAATGTTATTCAGCGGGGTATTTCTGTGCGCTTTAGGGGGCACTTTGCATTATATTTCTGGGATATTTGCTAGTTTAAACAGCGCCCAGTCTGTCGCGTTAGCCTTAATTCTTGTAACAAATTGCTTGGTTTCGGGTGCAGCGTGGTTTTGTCTCTTTTGTTTTGCCAGGATCATCTGGCGCGTAGGGCGTTTCCCGCTAAAAGTGGAACAAAATCCAGAGGGAGTATTGTCAACGGGGAGCACCCTCATGAAATGTTACGCCATTGCCATTATCCTTAATTACACGTTTAGTCTCATCAATTTTTTCGCAACGCAAAGTATAAAGCTACTGGTTATATTGGAAGTGCCTTATATCGTGTTTTTTACCGTAACATTTATCATTTGCCAAATTCCAGTCCACAATAGAATGCTGGATTACAAAAAACTGAAATTGACTGAAGTTGATGCGTTGTCGGATTCTTTGAGCCAGAAAAAACCAATTACGCTTATAGAAGCAGAAGCGATCAGAAAGCAAATCAAAGTCTTAGAAAAAAACCGTGCTGACATCATGGCACTGCCTGAGTGGCCTGCTGGACGCTGTTAAAACGTAACTACTCAGTGGATGTTACAACAAAGTCCACGGAAAGCACAAAAGACACAAAAGGTTTTCGGTAATACTTCTTTTTGCGACAAAATACTCACATTTTTCCGTGTTTTTTGTGCTTTCCGTGGACAAATAAGAACTTTTTGCTCCATCTTTTGGATGGCTGTGAGTAGTTACGTTAAAATCGCCAAAAACACTGGACAGAAATATATCGGTCGTGGATACTTCTGCCCCTGATATAGTAAAACACACCAAATAAAAATAACACGTTAAATAACAAACACTAGGAGATAATAATGGGTTTTATGCAAGGTAAACGGGTGTTAATTGTGGGCTTGGCCAGTAATCGTTCGATTGCCTGGGGAATTGCCCAGGCGATGCACCGCGAAGGCGCTGAATTGGCATTCACCTTCCAAAACGAAAAACTGCAAAGCCGCGTGGTAGAAATGGCCGGACAATGCAATTCCAACATTATTATTGAATGTGATGTCAGCCATGATGACCACATCAGCAATGTGTTTGCCGAATTGGCAAAGCACTGGGATGGTTTGGATTGCATCGTGCATTCTGTCGCTTTTGCACCGCGTGACGCGTTGAATGGCGATTATGTTGACGTCACCACCCGTGAAAATTTCAGCATGGCGCATGATATCAGCTCATACAGCTTTACTGCGTTGGCCAAAGCCGGACGTGCCATGATGGCAGGGCGTAACGGTTCTTTGCTGACCTTAACTTATCTGGGCGCAGAACGCGCCATCCCCAATTACAATGTGATGGGGGTGGCCAAAGCCAGTCTGGAAGCCAATGTCCGTTATATGGCAGTTGCTTTAGGGGCAGAAGGCACACGCGTCAATGCAATTTCCGCAGGCCCGATCAGGACGCTTGCCGCATCCGGTATTAATGATTTTAAAGCCATGCTCAACAAGGCTATGGATACCGCACCACTCAAACGTAATGTCACTATTGATGAAGTCGGTAATGCGGCGGCCTTTATGTGTTCAGATTTGGCATCCGGCATTACCGGTGAAATCACTTATGTGGATTGCGGGTATAACATTGCGGGACTGGCTGCTTCCTAAACCAACAATTTTGCTACTGTAGAGACGCAAAATCTTGCGTCTCTACAGGACTGATAATGTCAACAGGAAAATAAAAGCAACAATCACATACAGGGTAAATAATCCCTTGCGGCTCAAGCCTTCCTTAAAGCGCTTATATTCAGCAAGCAACTCGCCTTTAATATCGCCTGATTGCAAAATCCGTTTGCACTGACCCCTAAACGTGAGCAGTTCTTCTTCCGCCTCTTCTGCCGAAATAATCTCCATGACTTTCGAAAAAAAACGGCCACATTGCGCACACTTAACGGCACCCTCAGTACGCACCCAACCACACGAAGGACATTTATTCATGCCACCCCCCTCAAAGAAATAGTTTCAAACCCTGCACTTACCGCACACGATAAGGCTCCATAACAATGGACTTGACCTTACGGCCCAGCATGATAATTTTTCCGTTGTAGCGTTCATACCCTGTCGAAGAAAATTCAAACATAAATGAGCGGCGTAGCTGCATTTTTCCTGTTGCATCTCTCTCAAAACCAAGGTGGGTCAAGGCAATATAGGCATCCAGCATCTGAACTTCCATTGCCAAACAATAGTCTTTAGTGGCGATAAAAGCGATTTCCTTTACTTTTTGTGCGCCCAACCAATACCAGAAAGCACCCAGCAAAAGCCCAATAAAAATAATATCATCTATCATTGTCTGAAAAAATAGGGTATGAAACGGTGGTATATTGCATAATTATCGCAAATAACATCGGGTAAGGCTCGCTTAAAAATATTGTATGATGTATTAGCAAAAAAATATGTTTATCATGAGCTTATTTTTCAGTTTGTACAGTCCCTGCTTTTCCTGAAAACAGTCGCAACATAGAAGGTATATACAATGCGAATATTGGTTTTAGTCTTAAATATTGTCGTTGGCGCGTCCCTTTCCATCTATTCCACTGATATGTTGGCAGCGTCAGGACACAAAACACACAAAGGCGGCCACAAATCACGCAGCAAAGGTAAGCGGCATCATGGCCATCATAAAGCCGTAGTCCGCGATCCGGGCAATGTCTGGGATCGCATCCGCGCCGGTATGAGAATTCCAAAACCTACACCACCGCAAACTTTCTCAAGCCTGGGCCATTCTACAGCAATGAGCAAACTGCCTCCCAATCAAGCAAACGTGGAACAATATGATGCCAAAGAAAAAATAGATGCTGCCTTGGAAAGCAAATATACGCGTCTTGGCGTGCATCACCAGCTGTTAAGCCGTAACCGTATAGTTTCACCCAACATTGCGACGACTCCATTGCAAAACTATACCCGTTACGGTCGCCAACGGCTTAACGCCTCACCTTCTGAGTTAGGCGACACCAACGCGACTATTGCGCAGGCATTACAAAATCGTCAAGGGCGTTTGCTGCATCCCAGCCCCGATTATTTAACCCCGGGCGCCCGCGTGCGTACACGTATTCGAACCCAGCTGGCACCGCCTTCGTCATCTTCGCTCAACCGTACTACACCCAGTATCAGTTCAGAGATCATTGCCAATCGCAGTGAACCTGCAATGGTCAGCACCCCCAATTTATCGCCCCAAAGCGCAGAAAATAACACAAAATCCCTCCCGCTACCGCACGCATCCGACACACTCGCCCAAAAACAACCCGACCTGATAGACAAACAAAACACGAGAGAAGAAGAAATCTGGCGGCAGGAAGCAACCATTTACGGACGTGTTAAAAAACAAATCAACAGTTACGCCCAGCGTCCAGATTATCTCCAACGTGTTGCTGAGCGCTCGCGTCCTTACCTTTATCATATTGTGGAAGAACTCAGCCAGCACGACATGCCTATGGAATTGGCGTTGTTGCCCATTGTAGAAAGTGCGTTTCAGGCGACAGCCTTATCACCCATGAATGCTGCCGGTATATGGCAATTTATTCCTAGCACCGGACACGACTTTAATCTGGCGCAAGATGCGAATTATGATGCACGACTCGATGTTACCGCCTCAACCCGTGCAGCGGTACGTTTTCTATACGGATTGAAAAGCCATTTTGGTGATTGGTTGCTTGCCCTCGCCGCTTATAATTGCGGACAAGGCACTGTCGATGCGGCAATCAACGCCAACAGGACGGCAGGTTTAGGCACAGATTACTGGTCGCTAAACTTACCCGCAGAAACCATGGATTATGTGCCACGCTTATTAGCCGTAGCGCAGATTTTTGCCAATCCGGGCGTTTATGGCCTGAGGCTTAGCCCCATCAGAAACGAGCCGTATTTTGTCAAAGTCAAAATCGACCGTAAGGCCCATATGGACTACCTGGCGGGCAAAGATATTTCAACAGTTGCACAAATGGCCGGCTTAAATTACGGCCAGTTTTGCCGATTGAATCCAGGTTACATCCAGTCCAAATTATCCACGAATGGCCCGTTTACCTTTTTGATGCCCGGTTCCCATGCCAGTAAATTACGCGACAGCCTGGACAGCATTGCGAAATTTTTAGGCCAAGCGACCCAGTTGTCCAAAAATGCCCCGGTAAAAGCGGAATCTACGAAAGAAGCGGGGCAAGCGGCAATACCCTCAATAATCAGCGCCGCTTCACCGGCTATGCCTGTCAAGCCACCCACAATTGCCAGCCCTTTTGTGTCGCTGGACCTGGGTAGTCAAAACAAAACCGCGACAGAAGCTCTCAACAATTTGGCAACACCCATCAAGAATGACTAATGTAAAAATTTTATCCATTACGCTATTTTTTATAAACATACTTGCCTCATTAAGGAATTATTAATAAAAGTTTTTTATGATTATCCAGGGTTGTGCAACATCGTTAAATAAAAGCTGGCAATCCCTGTGCAAAACTGATTTTTTCAATTAATCTATGTCTTTATCAACGCTCTATTCCCCCAACTTACCCTTATAAATGAAACGGACATTTGTTTTATTCATTACAACCCTATTACAAACACCATTTGCCTATGCCCAAACAGAAGCTTCAGCCCTAGACAAAAAAATCCCTGCATTACCTTCCGCTTTATCTCAAGAATCTGCTCCCCTGTCAGTTGAACAGACTCACAAACCTGATTTACTGCTACATGCACAACTGAAAGTTCGACAAGGTATCCTTTTAGCCAGTGAGGTATCAGGGCGTATTAATCGCCTTACCCTGCGTGACGGCGAACATTTTTTGGCCGGCCAGGTATTGGCTAATTTCAGTTGCCCTAAAGAAGAATCTCGACTCACTGAACTACGCGCCGTACTGACCGAACAAGAGCACATCAGGCAACAACTTGATGCGATGCACTCTATCAACACCCTGGAAATTGACCTTGCCAATACAGAACGGGAAGAAACAAAAGCCGATGTCGTTGTCGCGGAAGCTTTATTGGGCCGTTGCGTGGTTTATGCGCCCTTTGCCGGAAAAGTTGTCAAACGCTTTGCGAAATCTTCGCAAGTGGTACGTGTGGGCGATCCTCTGCTAGAAATTATTGATGAGAATAACCAGGAGGTTGAGTTATTAGTGCCGGCAAGTGAAATGTCCCACATTAAGTTAGGTAAGCATTACCAGGTTAACTTGCATGACACTGCGAAACCCTACAAGATTGAATTGACCGGTTTAGGTGGGCGTATTGATCCGGTGACTCAAACCATAAAAATTTACGGTCGTATTGAGAATACATCAACTAACGCTGGCGCCCTGCCCTTTTCCGAGAGCATTATGGCATTGATTAGTCCCGATGATTGAATAGGCGCTATCTGGCTTCAAATACGCGCTTGGTTTCCGGCTGTAGAGACGCAAAATACTGCGTTTCTACAGTCCACTTAATGTAATGGATTTCACAGGCGCTCAATGCTTGACAACCCAACGCACAATCTACATTTTGTTTAAAATTTGTTTTCCTTTGTATGCAGGTAAGTGTCCGCATTCAAACCATGATTATTTTCCCGTACACCAAGCCAATCATGAATCACACAGATGACATAATTCATCCAAGCAGATTTAAGGCATGACAGAAACCCTTTTGCAAATGACAGTACTGATTGCCTGTGGTGCTATGTGGCGATTTATACGGCCTGGTGGCCTGTCTGCTGAACAGGTAAGACCAGTGCTGACAACGGTGGTTTATTATTTGTTTTTACCGGCGATGGTGTTGGATGTGTTGTGGCGATCAGATATTGGCATGCAATCAATCCAATATTCGATTTTGGGCATAGCCAGCACTGTCATGGCCATGCTTGGCATGGGCTTGGCCGGGATTGCGTTCAGGTTTGCCAACAATAAACAGGGGGCCATGGTATTGGCCGCGTCTTTTCCGAATGTCACTTATCTGGGATTGCCGGTTTTGGAGCAAACCTTTGGCCCGTGGGCACGGTCAGTTGCCATACAAATCGATCTGTTTGCGACGGCGCCTTTAGTGTTTACCCTGGGCATCGTGGTAGCCAGGCATTTTGGTGAAGATCGCTCAGGCCAAAACAAGCCGGTTTTATCGTTTTTAAATGCCCCCCCATTTTGGGCGGCGGCGCTTGCAGTTGTACTCAATCTAAATCACGTAGTTATGCCAGTAGCGTTGGCCGGTATTTTGCAGAAATTATCGGCAGGCGTAGTGCCGCTGATGCTATTTTCTTTGGGATTAGCGCTGAGCTGGTCAACCCTGAATTTACGCAACACCCCTTTTGTACTGCCAGTTGTTATTATAAAAATGGCGCTGATGCCCTTGTTTTCCTTGTGGTTTGCGGGGTGGTTATGGTTTGATGCTCCGCACAAAGCCGCCGCAGTAATGGAAATGGCCATGCCCAGCATGGTGCTGGGCATCGTGTTTTGTGATCGTTATCGCCTTGATAGCGCCCTATACGCGATGGCTGTAACCCTAACCACGCTATTGAGCCTATTTACCCTGCCGTTTTGGTATGGCGTGTTAATGCGCTGAATATCATCCATGCACTTAAAATAATCACAAGCAATTCAAATTGATGTTATGAATCCGCTACTGGAAATTTTTTCCCAAGGTGAAGAAATCACCCGAGGCCAAATCGCCGATACCAATGCCGCCTGGCTCTCGCAGCAAGCCGTACAGATCGGTTTTACGGTCACACGGCATACGGCGGTAGGTGACAAGCTGGATGATTTAGTCGCGCTGCTGCAAGAAATTGCCCAGCGCGCCGACTGCTGTTTATGTACTGGTGGCTTAGGGCCTACCAGCGATGACCTGACTGCGGAAGCAGTAGCAAAGGCATTTGATTTACCCCTGGTATTTGATGCTATTGCCTTTATGCAAATGAAACAATTTTTTGCCAACCGCAACCGAACAATGCCCGAGTCCAACACCAAGCAAGCCTTGTTGCCAAAAGGTGCGCAACGTCTGGATAATTCCTTGGGTACAGCGCCGGGTTTTGCGCTTAAATACCAACGCTGCTGGTTTGCTTTTATGCCTGGCGTGCCTTCAGAAATGCGCCAGATGTATCTGGAAAAAATATTGCCCAGCTTGCCTAACCGGTTTGATTTACACCCCGAACGCTTAGTTACCCTGAAAACCATAGGGTTGGGCGAATCGGTAATTCAAGAGCGTATTGCCGCAGTTGTGATACCCAGCGAAGTACAGTTAGGTTTCCGGGCAGCAGAGGACGTGCAAATTAAGCTGCTGTTTCCGTTTGCTTATCCCGAAACGGCTATACGGCATTTAGTTGATGAAATCGCTGAGCAGTTAGGTGACTGCGTATTTGCCATCGATGGTTTAGGGGAAGAAACCGGCGATCTGGTGGCTACCATTGATAAACTGATGACACAGGGCCGTCACACCCTGGCAGTGCTAGAAACGGCTAGCCAGGGCTTATTGGCGGCAAAATGTATCGGTACGGAATGGCTATTGAGCGCCAGCTATGAGCAGTCGCTGATTCGCGTGAAAGGGAAATTCAGCATTGCCGATACTAGCGATGACCTGACGATAATAGCCAAAACCATAGCGTGGCAACTACAGCAACAGCAGAATGTCGATTTTGCGCTGGTACAACTGTATGGTGAAGATCGCGTCACCCTATTAGATAAAGACAAGTCCATTGTGGTACACAGCCTGATGCTTGCAGGGGATCAGTATTATCACGCTGTACATACGATATCCGGCACTGTACAACGCAAGCAAAAGCAAGCGGCGTTAATGTCATTGGATGCGCTGCGGCGGTGCTTTTTTAACCCTGATCGTTAACCGATTCAATTCATTTTTGCTGATTATCGCCCCCCTTTGAGCGTAAACAGCTGATTAATAATTTTTTTATAAATTGTGTTAAATATTACCTTGTAAATACAAAGGCATACACATTAGAATCAAGCCAATAAAAATGTCCTGTCTGGGGAAGGGATATGCGTTATTTGGTGATGCCCTTGTTGGTTTTATTTGCGCCACTCTGCTGGTCGGAGCCAGCTAATGCCCAACAAAGCTGCCCCAGCACGTCTGCCGCTACACTGGTCTCCTTACAAGGAAAAATATTCTTTGATGCTAATAGCAATGGCCAATGGCAATCAGCGCAACTCAATGACGCAATTTGCGAAGGCAGTCGGGTACGGGTAGAAGCCTACAGCCGAGCGTCATTACATCTGCCTGACGGTGTCGTCTTGCGTCTTGACGAGGGCACGGTACTTTCGTTAAATGGCATTTCCCCTAAAAGACCCACCCTGTTGAATTTGCTCAAGGGTTTTGTTCATTTTATAAGCCGAACGCCCAAGCGCCTGGAAATTACTACGCCGATTGCCAACGCGGGACCTGAAGGCACTGAGTTTGCCCTGCGCGTTGATGATTCCAACGCTGCACTATGGGTTTACGAAGGGGGTGTACGTTTTTTCAATACGCAGGGCAGTGTTCATCTTAAACCGGGGCAAAGTGCACAGGCACAGCTAGGGCGAATACCGCAAACGCAAATCAACATCAAACCGCAAGATGCCGTCAACTGGGCGCTTTATTACCCGCCGTTACTGCCTTATCCCGATGCGGCAATGATTATTGATCCCGATATTCGCATGACGATACGGGATTTTCGACTAGGCCGCGTTGATGTGGCTTTATCGCGGCTCGATACCTTATCACCTGAGCAACAAACGCCTTATTTTTTCAAAGTACGCGCAGCCATGCGCCTTACCGTCGGCCGGGATAAGCTTGCCTTGCAAGATATTCAGGCTTTACTGGCAACTGATCCGAATGATGCCGAAGCCTTGGCGTTACAATCTGTGCTGGCGCTCACGCAAAACCGGAAAGATGAAGCCGCTGTCTTGGCTAACCGGGCAATTGCTGCCGATCCGCATTCTGCGACGGCTTATTCTGCGCTGTCGTATGCCGAGCAAGGCCGTTTTGAGCTGGACAAAGCGCTGCAAGCTGCCGAGCTGGCAGTGAAATACGCGCCGCACGATGCAATGGTTTGGGCGCGCAAGGCAGAGCTTGAACTGGCTTTGGGCTTGAGTTCGGATAGCAAGAAAACTGCACAACGCGCTTTGGGGTTGGATGCGACGCTTGAAAGAACACAAACCGTGATGGGCTTTGCTTATTTGCTGCGTATGGACACGGATGAAGCGTTACAGAGCTTTGAAAAAGCCGTCAAGCAGGATTCTACCTCGCCTTTGGCACGATTAGGTTTAGGATTGGCCAAAATTCGGAATGGTGACCTGGAGGCAGGTCGTCAGGATCTGGAGATTGCCGCCATTCTTGATCCGGGCAATTCATTGATTCGCAGTTATTTGGGTAAGGCGTATTACGAAGAAAAACGTAATGGGCTGGCTGAGGATCAGTTCAGGTTAGCAGAGGAACGCGATCCTAAAGACCCTACACCGTATTTTTACGATGCGCTTAAAAAGCAGACGGAGAACAGGCCGGTTGAGGCGTTGCAGGACTTACAAAAGGCGATGGCATTGAACGATAATCGGGCGGTGTATCGTTCCAAGCAGTTGCTGGATTCGGATAGGGCGGCGCGTGGGGCAAGTTTGGCGCGGATTTATGATACGTTGGGGTTTGAGCAACGCGGTATCCTTGAAGCGAGTAGCTCGTTAGAAGCTGACCCTACTAACTATTCTGCACATCGTTTCTTATCTGACAGCTATGTAAGATTCCCAGCACGAGGGGCAGCGCAAACCAGTGAGTTACTACAGGCTCAGCTGTTGCAACCGATTAATATCAATCCAATACAACCACATCTTTCCATTTCGAATCGAAGTATGCCAATTGGATTAGGAATATCGGAACCGTTGTTTCGTGACTATACACGTGTGTTTGAACGAAATCGACCACAATTGACCGTATCTGGGCTTTACGGAAATCTCGACACCCATGGTGATGAAGCCGTACTTTCTGGAATACATAATAATATTTCTTATAGTTTTGGACAATTCCATTTTGGATCGGATGGTTTTAGAGCAAATGCTGACATTAATCATGATATTTATAATGCTTTCATTCAAACAGCTTTTACAGAAAACCTAAATGTACAGTTTCAATATTTACATCGTGAAACGATGCAGGGCGATTTGACACAACAGTTGGATACAAAACAATATACTACAGATGATAGATTTTATTTAAATCAAGACATTATGAGAGGAGGTATTCATTTTAAACCTACTAGAGATATTGATTTTATTGCAACAATTGCAAACTTACCCATTGATGACAAAATTACCATACCCAGTACTGAAGAAATAAGAAGGCTTAAAAGCTCAGCATGGTCTGGAGAAATACAAATGATTTGGAAAACCGACAATGCTAATTTTATCACTGGTGCTAACACGCATGAAAGAAAGTATCGTACTACGCTATCAGTTTCTTCCAGCGAGCCCGTATTAGAGCCATTTATTATCAATAAAGGTAATAGTTTTTATGGATATTCCTACATTAAATTTCCTTTTAATGTGTTAGGTACTTTTGGAGTGAATTACACCTATTTCAATAGAAATACCAATGACGAAATTAATCAAATTGAAGCGCCCTTTAGCCGCTGGCAACCCAAAATAGGAATTCAATGGCTGCCTACGAAGTTACTTTCCTTACGTTTTGCATACGCGGAGAGTTTAAAGCAGTCACTATTTTCAGATCAAACATTGGAGCCAACCCAATTGGCAGGTTTTAATCAGCTCTACGATGATTTTAACGGAGATGCATCTTCATTATTTGCTGCTGCCATTGATTACACTTGGCCTATGTCTTTTTTTACCGGATTTCAATTTAGTCGTCGTGATATTGATAAGGTTAATTTCTCTCGCGGTGTGAACAATGAAATTCTATCAGTAACCTTAAAGCACCACCGTCAATCTGACGCATACAAGGGTTACCTAAATTGGATGATAACTTCCAATTTTTCCCTGACAACAGAGTATATATACGAAAAAGATAGCTCATATAATTCTGAAAGTGAATTTTTGATCACGCAAAAAGTCCCTTTGGCTGTTAAATATTTTAATCCAAATGGTTTATTTGCCCATCTGGGCATGACATATATTAAGCAAAATGATAATTTTTCGACTAACGCTGATGTTTCAGGATCATTTATAGTGGCAGATGCTGCAATTGGATACCGTTTGCCAAAAAGACTAGGACTGGTGAGCCTAGAAGTTAGAAATTTATTAAATAAGCATTTCAAGTATAACGATAAATGGAGAATAGAACAGGCTGACCCATTTCAAATGGGTAGACAACAAGAATTTATACCGACTAGAACAGTATTTGCTCGAATACTCTTTAACTATTAATTACAGGTGAACAGCATGAATGAATTTAAAACAGAACAAAATGAAAACCCAAGGAAACCTTGGTTAATTTATAGTATTCTCTTGTCTTTTGTAATTGGATTTATTTTAGGTTACCAGATACCAGTCGATTTTCTAAGCAAAGAACCTATATTTGTTGATCTAAGTCAGCAGTCGACAAATGAACCCACAGTATCAACAACCATAGAGTAAAGTAAGGTTATATTATGAGAATTCTTTTAGTTGTAATAGCGGGAATAGCCGGACTATTGGTAGGCATCGTATCCAGATCAGCTAACACAGATGTTTATGTGTTTGCTGAAAACCAGAGTGAATTTGATGCAGGAAGAGGAATGAGGTGCGACTGCTCAGCTCCGATACCTGGTGACAGTAAAAATTGGAAGGGTGAGATGAATGGAGGAGTTTGTACAGCGACAAATGGCCCTAATACAAATGGCAAACCATATCATCGTTATAGGAAGAACGGAACATGGATTGATCTTAAGATACCGGCCAATTCATGCTGTACAACTATTCCGGAGAATCAACCAAAACTTATGGGCAAAAAATCGAGTAAATCTTGTTAACTCGATCAGGTGGGGATAACGGGATTGAGCTCGTTTTCCCTCCCATCGGACATGCAATTTTCCGTATCTGGCGGTTGAACCCAGCGACTCAAATTGTCACAAAATTGCCATATGGCGGATAAATTGCCGGGCGGATTCGCATTAGCAATCCACCAAAATGAAGCCACTGTAACGAGACTT
>SBAV01000546.1 GCA_005239965.1 Methylobacter tundripaludum | reverse complement strand
CCCATATTGCCTGAATTCTTAGGCGGTTCTGCGGACTTAACTGGCTCTAACTTAACCAGTTGCAGCAGTTTTACTCATGTTCACGCTAAAGAACCAGGTAACTACATCTCTTACGGTGTGCGTGAATTTGGTATGTACGGCATCATGAACGGCATGGCGTTACATGGCGGTTTATTGCCCTTCGGTGGCACATTCCACATGTTCTCTGACTATGCAAAAAGTGCATTGCGCATGGCGGCATTGATGAAAATTCGTACCGTTGCGGTCTTAACACATGACTCGATTGGTCAAGGTGAAGACGGCCCAACACATCAACCGATTGAAAACACCTCGGCACTGCGCTTCATTCCTAATATGGATGTTTGGAGACCAGCTGATTCAACCGAAACAGCGGTTGCTTGGGTAATGGCGGCAGAACGCTTAACAGGTCCCACTAGCTTGGTGTTAAGCCGTCAAGCTTTACCTTTTATAGCGCGTACTGATGCACAGATTACCGGCATTCGTAAAGGTGCGTATGTTATTTCTGAAGCCAAAGGCGATGCACAGGTTATCTTGATTGCTACAGGTTCGGAAGTTGATTTGGCTTTAAAATCGCAATCCGCGTTAGCAGAAAAAGGTATTCAAGCACGCGTTGTTTCTATGCCATCAACCAATGTTTTTGATCGTCAGGACAAAACTTACAAAGATAGCGTATTAACGCCGGGTGTAAAACGCGTTGCTATTGAAGCAGGTGTAACTGACTATTGGCGTAAATACGTTGGCTTAGAAGGTGGCGTTGTGGGTATTGATACTTTCGGGGAATCAGCACCTGGTGGCGCGTTAATGAAACACTTCGGTTTTACCGTTGAAAACGTAGTAAAACACGTAGAAGAAGTACTTTGATCCTAAGACGATAATAATTTACGAACATACCATTGGGTGGGAATTCTGGGTCAAAAATGGATTCAGGAATTCTCACCGCTTCTTTTGACTCACTAGGTGAACAACGTGAAAAAGAATAATTTGAAAAATGGTCTATTAGCTACGTTAGTGTTGGTCAGTGGCGTAGTTTGTGCCGATGATCAATATCCAGCGTCAGACTTCCAGCCCACTGTCGTTTATCAAGACGAAACGTATATTTCCAAAAGTACGTCAAGTGCGACGGCTGAACCCGCTAAAGCACAAAGCACAGCGGCTGATGATAAATACCCCGCGGCAAATTTCCAACCACAAGTCGTTTATAGCGATCCTGATTACAAGCCTAGCCAAAGTGTTAGCAGCTCATCATCAAGCGCTAGCCCAGCAGCAACTACAGAAGTGAGCGCAGCACCTTCTGATGCCAAAGCGTCCGATTCTACAACCACCTATTGGATTGGTTTGATTGTCATGGCTTTGGGTGGTGTAGCCTTCCTTAAAAGCCGTAGTTGCGGAAAATGTGCAACATCCACGAAAGCTGTCGCTTCCGCCCCCACTTCATCCAGTTCTGGAAATACAGGGGGTGGGGTTACTGGGGTTTCAAAATATTTGAATAAAATGTATGGTACTGGTGTGAGCCGGTATTTGGAAAAACACGTGCAATCCGTGAAAGCTGGCGCGGCTACTGGCGTTGAGAAATATCTACGTAACCGGAGATAATTAATGGTACGCAGTCGCGCAGTCGATTTGGTTGATAGATCGTTATCTCGTCGTAACCAGCCTGAAACCCAGGGAAAGTCTTTAGCTGTTGTTGATGAAAGCAATAAGATTACCGGAGTGGCGAGATATTTGGCAGCTATGCCATCGATAACAGGTGTCTCGAAGTACATGGATGCTATGCAAAAGGTTTCAACTGTTAGCAGGTATTTAAAGAAAAAAGACATCTCTTCCCCAATCACTGGCGTTTCCAGGTATTTACTCAAGCAAGCTGTTGCCTCGAGAAATGCGCCAGTGATGACGGGTGTTGCAAAATATGCTGTAAAGCTAAAAAGAGAAATACCCGTTGTTACAACCGGCGTGGCAGGTTATATTGCAAAACAGGACGCGGAAGCTAACCGTATCAAAAATTTAACGGGTGTTGCCAAGTACCAGGCAGAGAAAGACTTGCGTGCGAAGAAAAATGCAGCGACGGCCATAATCGCTAGGCATCTTGAAGAAGAAGCCAGGTTAGCGAAAGAAAAAGCTGAAGCTGTTTTGGCAGTAGTGGCAGAAGAAGCGGTTATATCAGAATTGGAAGATTCTACGTTAACAGGTGTTGGCAAGTATGTTCAGGAGCAAGCGAGATTAGCCAGTAGTAAACCTCCCGTCAGTAGTGTTGCTAAATATCTCGCTCGAAAGCTTGTTGAGGAAAGAAAAAGACCGCCGTTAAGCAGCGTTGCCAGGTATGTAGCCAAGCAACAGAAGATCGAAAAGCAAAGGCCTCCCGTCAGTGGCGTCAGCAAATACTTAAAATTACAAGCGGCTACTCCACAGGTGGGTCGAGTGATCAGTGGGGTTGAAAGATACCTTGCTAACGAAGCAGAGCTCATGAAAAACAAGCCAGTGGAAAGCAAGGTTGCTAAATATCTTGCTAAACAAGCCCTAGCAGTTACAGCTAAAAAAAATGGTGAAGCGATAATTGTTAAGGGGCTACCTGGTTCGACAGGTATGTCCAGATATTTGGAGAAACACATCTATTCTAAATCTTTGGAAGGTGAATTTATTCCAGCTGGCCAGCCCGAAATAATCACTGGCGTTGCTAAGTATTTAATGAGTAACGCGACAATGTCTTGAGAGCATCGTACGTTTAAAACGACTTTCTGTCGGCATTTTGAGATTCGGGGTATGCCTTAGTGGTAATGTCCCGAACTCAGTTTATATTGGGAATGTCGATGTTACCTGTTCGTCTTTGTAGATGACCGGGTAACCTTTAACTTCGGTATTTCCTCTGAATAAATTCTCCATTTCCATGAATGTCCAATCAATTTTTTTGTAGGACTTTATGTGAGTAGGCTGTAGGTTTTTTAACTTAAAAATGTAGGTATTATGTATGGCAAAGAATTTGTTGGATCAACTTAGAGAAATGACGGTAGTTGTGGCCGATACGGGTGACATTGAAGCCATTGAGAAGTTTAAGCCTCGCGATGCTACAACCAACCCTTCCTTAATTACTGCTGCTGCGCAAATGCCGCAATATCAAGGTATCGTTGATGATACCCTGAAAGGTGCGCGTGCAACTTTGGGTGCAGGTGCTTCAGCAGCTGAAGTGGCATCGCTCGCGTTTGACCGTTTGGCGGTTTCATTTGGTCTCAAAATTCTGGAAATTATTCCAGGCCGCGTTTCAACTGAAGTTGATGCGCGCTTGTCATTTGATACCGAAGCCACTATTGCGAAAGGTCGTGACTTGATTGCCCAGTATGAAGCCAAGGGTGTTGATCGTAATCGCGTATTAATTAAAATAGCTTCAACCTGGGAAGGTATTCAGGCGGCGGCGGTGCTTGAAAAAGAAGGTATTCATTGTAATTTGACCTTGTTATTCGGTATGCACCAGGCCATCGCCTGTGCTGAAAACGGCATTACCTTGATTTCGCCTTTTGTGGGTCGTATTTTGGATTGGTATAAAAAAGATACTGGCCGCGATTCCTATCCCGCTGCTGAAGATCCAGGCGTGGTATCTGTGACTGATGTTTACAACTACTACAAAAAATTTGGCTATAAAACTGAAGTCATGGGTGCCAGCTTCCGTAACATTGGTGAAATTACTGAATTAGCCGGCTGTGACTTATTGACCATTGCACCATCCTTGTTGGCTGAATTACAAGCAACGGAAGCTGATTTACCGCGTAAGCTTGATCCTGAGAAAGCGGCAGCCATGTCTATTGAGAAAATAGCTATGGACAAAGCGACTTTTGATCGTATGCATGCCGAAAACCGTATGGCTACTGACAAATTGGCCGAAGGCATCAGTGGTTTTGAAAAAGCATTGGAAGCTTTGGAAACGTTATTATCAGATCGTTTGGCAAGTTTGGAAGGTTAAAAAAGCTTTTTGAACCGGGTGGTACTGTTACCCGGTTTGAATAGTTTCTATATTTATTGTCCGAAAGGTTTTTTCGGTGGTGTTTTTTGAATGCAACGCCGAAGTTCATGTTTTTATAAAAAATTAGATATGTCACAGAAAATTTTAGATGTAGTGAAACCCGGTGTTGTGACCGGCGAAGATGTAAAAAAAGTCTTTGCTGTCTGCAAAGCAAACCAATTTGCTCTACCTGCGGTCAACGTCATTAATACTGATTCGATTAATGCAGTATTAGAAGCTGCCGCAAAAGTAAAATCAGCAGTTATTATTCAGTTTTCTAATGGTGGTGCCGCATTTTTTACAGGTAAAGGTTTAAAACTGGAAGGTCAACAAAATGCAATTTTGGGTGCAATTTCAGGTGCGCAACACGTTCATTTAATGGCAGAACATTATGGTGTACCCGTTATTTTGCATACAGACCATGCGGCAAAAAAATTATTGCCCTGGATTGATGGCTTGTTGGATGCTGGTGAGAAGCATTTTGCGGCAACGGGCAAACCTTTATTCAGCTCACACATGCTGGATTTATCTGAAGAAAGTCTGCAAGAAAATATTGAAATTTGTGCCAAATATTTAGAGCGCATGTCAAAAATGGGCATGACGCTAGAAATCGAATTAGGTTGTACAGGTGGCGAAGAAGACGGTGTCGATAACAGCGGCATGGATCATTCAGCTTTGTACACCCAACCTGAAGATGTGGCTCATGCTTATGAGGTATTGAGTAAAATCAGTGACCGTTTCACGATAGCGGCTTCTTTCGGTAACGTACACGGTGTGTATTCACCGGGTAATGTCAAATTGACTCCAAGCATTTTGGCGAATTCACAAAAATTCGTTTCTGAAAAGTTCGGCGTACCACACAACACTTTGGATTTCGTATTCCACGGTGGTTCAGGTTCTAGTGAAGCAGAAATCAAAGAATCCATCAGCTATGGCGTGGTTAAAATGAACATCGATACCGATACCCAATGGGCAACTTGGGAAGGTATCATGAACTTTTACAAGAAAAATGAAGGTTATTTGCAAGGTCAAATCGGCAATCCAGAGGGCGCGGATAAGCCTAACAAAAAATACTATGACCCACGCGTCTGGCAACGTGAAGGCGAAGTTGGCATGGTAAAACGTTTGGAACAAGCTTTTGCAGATTTAAATGCAGTTAACTCT
>SBAV01000312.1 GCA_005239965.1 Methylobacter tundripaludum | reverse complement strand
GGAATGGAAACCGCCCTACAATATTGCTGATCCCGACTCAGTGAAATCGAAGATGATTCGTCAGGCCATCGATGCCATTGCAAAAGATTTAAACATAAACCCTGATCAGATAGCGGCCGTCTGTTTAGCGCCAGGGAGTATCTACAATGTCGAAGAAGGCTTGATTCCGACCATTCTGCAACAACTCGATCACGCCAAAGGTCTTCGATATACCCGGTGTTTAAGAGACTATCATCAAGAAGATTACTGGCGCAAGCTTTGGACGCAATCGAAAAATGCAGGCTGGTTTATTGCAAAAAAAAGTTTTGAGGTGTTCGAAAAAAAGCATTATTTTGACTGATGTTACGCATCCATTTTTAATGCCGGTACATCAATTTAATAAATACCCCCATGAATAAAGATCATTTATCAGCCCAAATTTAATAGCGTATTGTTGCCATGAATCATTTTTACATGGGAGAGCTGTTATGAAAATTATTACCACTTTGGCAACCCTTGCGTTGCTGTCTGCAGTTAACGAAACGGCGATTGCAAACCCTGGCAAGGGTGATATGGCCAATGGCCAAAATTGCCCTGTTACTGAAACTAAAAAATCTACTTACGACATCATAGCCAAGCTCGAGAATGCCCCAGGAAATGTCACAGTCACGGAAGATGGCCGTATTATCATGAGTTTGCACCAGTTTTATCAGCCACAGTACACCGTGGTTGAATATAAAAACAAGACACTGGTGCCGTTTCCCAATGCTGACTTGTCCGGTACAGGCTCAAAATCGGCATTAAAATTGGACTCGGTTTTGGGTATCCGCTCAGCCAACGGTATCGTCTGGATGTTGGATAATGGCATGCGGGGTGGTGTAACGCCCAAGCTGGTGGGATGGGATATCCGTACTGACACATTACATCAAATGATTAAATTGCCTGCACCGATAACGCCAGCCGATGCGTTTGTCAATGATTTTGCTGTGGATACCCAACGTAACCACATTTTTATCAGCGATCCTGCCGGTGGGGCTAATGCCTCACTCATTGTTGTCAATCTGAAAACAGGCATGGCAAGGCGTGTCCTGGAAGGCCATGCCAGTGTTACACCTGAAGTGATTGACCTTATCATCGATAATACCCCCATCCAGATCAAGGACAGCACCGGTAAGCTAGTTCGTCCCCATATCGGTGTCAACCCTATTACCGAAGATTTGAACAATGAATGGGTGTATTTTGGCCCTATGCACGGCCACAGTTTATATCGCATTAAGGCTGATGATCTAGCCAATGAAAAACTGGATGTCAAGATACTAGCCAGCCGTGTTGAACGCTATAGTAATAAACCTATTTCGGATGGCATCACGATAGACAAAGACAATAATATCTATCTGGGTGAGTTGGCTGAGAATGCCATAGGCGTTATTACATCAGACAGAAAATACCGACGACTGACACAATGTCCTAACCTGTCGTGGGTGGATTCATTCAGCTTTGGCCCAGAAGGCAAGCTCTATGCAGTGGTAAATCGCTTGCACCAGTCTGCTACCTTAAATGGTGGCATGGAAACGGCCAAGCCGCCTTTTTATTTGTTGCAGGTAAAAGCGCTGGCAGATGGCTTGCCTGGCCGTTAAAGCAGACTTTATGCCGTATCAATTGTCCTGCCGATGGCCAGTATTTTATCCCGTAACCAGCAATGTGCAGGATCTTTGTCCCGTAAGGGATGCCAGATCATGCATAAATCATAAGCCGGAAGTTCAATAGGCACGGGAAATACGGCCAGTGGGGCAAGCTGGGTAAATTGTTCGGCAATGCGGTAAGGCAGCGACAGGATCATGTCGGTTTGGGCAACGATCAAAGGTGCGGACAAAAAGTGCGGGACAATGAGCTTGATGCGCCGCTCCAAACCCAGTTCCAGCAATTTTTGGTCAATGATGCCGACGTTGCTGCCGGTTCTGGAAATCAGCATGTGTGGTATCTCGACAAATTCTTCTAAGGAAGGCGGTTTGGTTATCAACGGGTGGTTATCCCTTACCACGCAGGCCATATGGTCGCTGAACAGGTTTTGGCAGTGCAAATGTGCCGGTGGATTTAACACCGACCTAAAACCCAATACCACATCCAGGCTACCATTTTCCAGTTGTGCCCCCGGAAATGAGGTTTCTGTGCGCTTGATGTGAAGGTCAACGCCTGGCGCTATCCTTTCGATAAGCCCTGATAATTCAGGCATCAACAGAAACTCCATGTAGTCGGTGGCAGCAATGACAAAACGGCGTTGGCTGGTGGCCACCTCAAATTCCTCTGGCGGCTTAAACAGCTGCTCCATCTCGGACAATAACCCACGCACCGGCTCAATCAAAGCCAATGCCCGTTGTGTTGGCTTCATACCCGCAGGCGTTTTCACCAATAAGGGGTCATCCAGTTGTTGACGCAAGCGGTGCAAGATATGGCTCATCGCCGATTGGATTATGAACATGCGCTCAGCAGCACGGGTTACGTTTAGTTCCTGCATCAACACGTCGAAAGCAAGCAACAAATTTAGGTCAAATGTTCGTAAGCTGGACATTGGGGCATTATTATCCTGATTAGGGGATGGGGGCTCTTATGGTCACTGCCATTAAGTTAACGAAAAAAGTCCCCTCTCCTGCTGGAGAGGGCTAGGGTGAGGAGGATAAAATCAACAAGTTAAATTTCCCCTCATCCCAG
>SBAV01000383.1 GCA_005239965.1 Methylobacter tundripaludum | reverse complement strand
GAATTTAGGCACTGCAAGTGGCTGAATTCCAAATTTTCAATAATTGGCAATGTAATAAATTGATATGGTACAGAAAAAAATCGAACATCGCGTATTAATTATTGCTTTCCATCAGTTTGAGTAACCAGGATGCAAAATTATTCTTGTTACGTGAACAAATAATAACCTTACCTTTGCCGGCAAATTTTAATACCATACCTTCACCGCTGGTAACGCTATTGACCAGTTGCCCAAACAGGCCGCCACTGCTTTGGGTGGCTACCGAGATTTCATGGTGCAGCGAACTGTCCCAGGCGACAACGTGGGCGTTATCGATAATGATGTCTTTACCCGGTTCCACATCCAGCACAAAACTGGAACCAAAACCTGATACCGCAAGTTTGCCGAAGCCGGTGGCTTCACAGATAAAAAAACCGCCTGTTTGGCCAAAAACTGCTGTCCCCAAACGCTGGCTTCTAACGTTTAAATTAACACCGCCATCGGCAGCAACGAAGGCGCCGTCTGTGAGCATATAACTGGTGTTGCCTACGTCTAAAACTTCTATGGCACCGGGCAAAGTCGGGGATAACAGGCAATCACCATCGCCGTGTACCGCTTCAATGTGCTGTTGAAAAAATGATTCACCATTGGCAAGGCGGCGCATTAACGCACTGCCCAGGCCTCCCGTCATTTTGCCTTTGAGTTCCAAAGGGCTTTCCATCATAACCATTGCATTGGATTCGCAATAGATTTTTTCGCCCTGTTTAAGGCTGATGTGCAGAAAAGGATCAACATCGCCGGTTACTGTAAATTGTGCCATGTGCTTGCTCGTTATATTGTTTGATAAGCAGAAGTTTAGCTTGTTAGCAAGAAGTTGAAGGTTCACGGCCATTTAGTCGCTACGTTTATTATTCCAATATTTACCGTTAGTGTCACGAAATGCGTTGACCTGTCCCTTACTGTCTTCCGTATTGATGGTTATAGCGCCACTGTCTGCCGTATTGAATATTCTTGCCTTGATTTGTTGATAACGGGCTAATACGTCACGGTGCGGATGGCCGAACTGGTTCAGATAACCTGCCGGAATGATGATGGTTTCAGGTGCGACGGCATTGAGAAATTCCAGTGTCGATGAAGTCTTGCTGCCATGATGCGGCGAAACCAAGACATTCGCTCTTAACTTTTGGCCATAGCTTGCCACCAGACGCTGTTCCGCTTCGGCTTCTATATCCCCTGTCAATAATACGGAGCCTTGCTGGCTGTCGATCCGTAATACGCAGGAATTATCATTGTCTGATTCAAACGGCTGTTCTGGTGACAACATGGTGAATCTGACCTCATCCCACAGCCATGATTGACCGGCAGTGCAGGGCGTAGGTGCATGGGATCTAAGCAGTGCTGGAGCACTGGTAATGACGTTGGCCGTCGGTAGGTTGCGCAGTAAGGTTTCCGCACCGCCGATATGATCCTTATCACCGTGACTGACCAGTAAGGTATCAATGCTATCGGCTTTTTGACCGCGTAAAAACGGCAACAATACGGTTTGGCCACTGTCGCTGCCCGAGCTGTATTTGGGGCCAGTATCATAAACCAGCCAGTGCGTTGCTGTTTGTACCGCAACCGCCAAACCTTGCCCGACATCCAGTACCGTCATGTTGATGTGGCCGGTTTTGGGTGGCTGCGTTTTGGTAAACACCAGCGGCAACAGTAAGATTAAACTTAAGCTTCTTGCTGGCATACCGACCGGCGCAAGCAACAATAACACGGCGGGCACTGCAAACGCCAATGCCCAAGGCGAGGGCGCGGTATGGGCCAATGTCGATAGCGGCAAGTTGGCCAGTTGTACCAATAGCCCGATTAAGCCTTGCAACACGGTATCAACTGCCCAGAACAGTGGCCGGGCTAAGGTCGATGAAATCGGCAAGATAATGGTCGCCACCAAAGCCAACGGTACGATTAAAAAGCCGATAACCGGCACGGCGACAAAATTGGCTACCGGTGAAATCAACGAAATTTGTTGGAAGAACATTAACAACAAAGGCGATAAGCCTACCGACGTCGCCCAGTTTATTTTTAAAGTACCCAAGATAGTGCCCGGCGTTTTTAAGCGGGCGCTGATGGTGTAGGCAATCAGGGCGACGGCCAAAAACGATAGCCAAAAACCTACAGCCAAAATGGCCAGGGGATCAACGATTAATATGGCCAACATGGCAAGCGTCAAGGTGTGCAAGGGCCGATTGTTACGTTGCAGGCTTATCGCCGCCATGGCTATGGCCAGCATAATCATGGCGCGTTGGGTGGGTACAGTGAAACCTGCCAATGCTGAATAGAGGACGCCAAAGATCAGCGCGATGCCGGCGGCCACTTTTTGCGGTGACCAGCGCAATAGGCCGGTTCTTGCCCAGAATTTGAGCGTCAATAAATACACCAGCCCTGCAATAAGGCCAATATGGGAGCCGGAAATAACGAACAAATGCGTAGTGCCGGTGCTACGAAAAATGTCCCATTGCGCCTGGGAAATACTGCTGCCATCGCCCAGGGTTAAGGCTTTTATTAGCCCCAGGTTTTTGCTGTCCGGCAGCGCTTGTGTTAATAGATCGGTGATGGCTTGCCGCCAGATCGATACATTGCGCCAGGCAGAATCGCGCATTAACAAGACCGGTCTGGGCTGGCTGCGTACAGAGCCGGTAGCGCCGATGCCTTCGGTAAACAGCCAGCGTTCATAATCGAAAGCGCCGCGATTTAGAGTGCCATGGGGACGTTTCAATTTGATGCTAAACGACCAGTGCTGACCGGCTTTAACCGGATGTTCGACGTTATACCAGCTTAATCTGACAGTGTCCGGGAGCGGTACGACTGACTCAGCAATGCTAAAATTAAAACGCACGATTTTTTCGTTTTGTTCAGGAAGGTCAGAAATATAGCCTGTAACAGGAATATCGATACCTTCCAGATGCTTAGGTAATTGATCGGCTAATCTAAACGATGCAAAAACAATAGCCCAAAGCACACCTGCTGTAAAAAATAGACACAACCAACATCGTCGCCATACAATAAAGCCAGCAGCGAATACAACGCTGAGTAACCACAGGCTTTCCGGCAAGCTGGAAAATTGTTGGACGAGCAGTAATCCCGCTAAAAATGACAGTGTGGCAAGAATCATTGAATGTTGTGGCTTTTTTTCGTTTAAAAAGCGGGTAAACTACAGCTGATATATAACCTAACTTATAGACCATTATGGCGAAAGAATTTGTACAAAAAATGTTAGATCGGTTTGTGCCTGATCCCGAATTTATAAAACAGCATAAGAGCTTGCAGTTTTTAGGTGATAAATTACACGACCCGAACCTGTGGCATTTAAGCCGGCGTTCTATTTCAATGGCTTTTGCGGTAGGCCTTTTTTGTGCCTGGATTCCAACACCCACACAAATGGCGTTTGCGGCGATGGGGGCGATCTATTTTCGAGCCAACTTGCCTATTTCCGTTGTGTTGGTGTGGGTCACTAACCCAGTCACTATGCCGCCGTTGTTTTATTTTGCCTACCGGGTGGGGCTGTCGTTTATGAACTTGCCGTCGCCTAGCGATAATTTCCAGTTTTCGCTGGAAGGCATATGGTCAGGCTTGGGCGATGTTTGGCAGCCATTTTTGGTGGGCTGTTTGATTATGGGGATTACTTGTTCTTCGGCGGGGTATCATGGCATTCGGTACTTTTGGGCGTATGAAATTAAAAAAAAATGGGCGGGGCGTAAGGCAAGAAGGAACAGTAGGGTTTAGTGGGTAGGGTACGGTATATAGCTCTTTACTAGCGGTGAATAAATATGAATTGGCAAGAAATTTGTGATAACCAAAGTTTGCATAATTTGCCCTTTAAGATTGAACTCAGTGCAACAGGAAAAATTTTAATGTCTCCCGTTAAAGTGTAGTGTCAACACGAGCCACTTCGCTGAACCGCCCACTGCAGACCCGCATGGTGGGTGGTGTGGGGACTGCTGGAGGTTAGAAGCCTCCGGCTACCCGATTATGCTGCTAAGCCATGCACGGCAGCCAAACATACAGCAAACAAAAATGCTAATTTTTAATTACATTTCAATTGGGTATAAATTTTGGCTCTTTGGGATCTTGCATGAAATCCCAAAAAACTAACTATTGGATGCTTAATCTTACCCATCTCTTTCAGCTCTGACACTTGATCTCGGCGGTTATGCACAATTTGCATGATATCCATTGGGTTGGCTTTCATTCGAAATCCCAAAGAACCTAAATTTTATTTCAACATGACAATCAACAGCTTCTGCATATTTTTTGATTGTTGTTAAAGATGGTGAATGTTTACCACTTGTAAGCGATGATTCAAGCCTGGTAATTGCAGGTGCTTTTGTACCCATACGGACAGCTATTTCAGCTTGGCTTAAACCAGCATTTTCACGCGCCAATAACATTTCCCGCAACAAGGTAAATTCTGGTGCAAGAGCATCATATTCCACATTAACATTTTGTTTATAAAGGGATTTTGCTTTTAATTCTTCATGAGTCATAATTTATGACCTCCAACATTCGTGCATTAGCTAATTTAAGTTCCTTTTTAGGCGTTTTTTGTGTTTTTTTGGCGAACACATGAAGCACGATGATTTTCTTATCGATTTTGGTACAAAAGAACGCTCTTGCAATACCTTCTTTACCTTTGATTCTCAACTCAAAAAGTCCGTTACCCATTGACTGAGTGTGTGGCATTCCAAGGTTTGACCCAAATTCCAGCATAAGATCAGCTAACCGAAAATAACGGGACAAAAGCCCATCAGGTAATGTCATGATACTTTCTTCGACACGTAGAAATAACGGGCTGGCTAGAGTGCTGTAAAATAAAATGCTGGTATTAAGGCCAATCCGGTTAAGCGCCCCGTTATGCTGCCAAACTATGCCCAATAGCCGAATTTACACCGGACAAAAATGCCAAGCAAAAACAAAACGGCGCAGTATTAATCATGAAGCTCCCGAAGTACTTCAGGATGATTTACCGCTACTTTTAGTAAGGTTTTTGCAGCTCCAGTCGGTTCGCGTCTTCCTTGTTCCCAATCTTGTAATGTGCGCGGCGATACTCCAAGTAGTTTTGCAAACTCAATTTGCGAAAGACCAACAAAAGACCTTGCTTGGGCGGCATCAGTAATAGCCACACGAGTGACTCTTGCAGCTTCACCCCGTTTCATTTGTTTAACAGATTCAAGTAAATCTTGTTGGAATTGTTCCATTTCAGAGAGCATTTTCTACCTCTTTTTTCAGCTCCGCCAAAAATGATGTTGGAAGATTATCAAATTTTGCTTTCTTGTAAGCAATTAACAACCAAGCAGTGTCATTTTCAACAACGAAATAAATTATACGCGCTCCACCACGTTTACCTTGTCCAGCGCGTGACCAGCGGACTTTTCTACAACCTCCAGCTCCAGAAATGGCTGCACCGGAATAAGGATTTGCGGCAATCCAAGTAATGAACTCCGTCAATTCAGCATCAGACCAGACCATATTTCTGATGCATATTTACGGAAAATAGAGGTTTCGGCGACTGTGTACATGCTCAAATAATACGGCAAAGCCGTAGCATTCGCAACTTAAATCATCCGGGGCATTTCCGCTATGATTGCAAAGGCATAACGTATATTCGGGGTTGAAAATTGGTATACCGATGCTTTTTTTTAACCCACAATAACGCCATCTTCCATGTGTAAAACCTTACCAATTTTCGTCGCCAGTGTGTGGTCGTGGGTGACCACCAGAAAGCTGACGTTGAGCTCCTGATTCAATTCCAGCATTAACTGATACACCTGATCTGCGGTTTTGCTGTCCAAATTACCGGTCGGTTCATCGGCAAGCACGCACTTGGGTTTGTTAATTAAAGCCCTGGCAACGGCGGCACGTTGCCTTTCGCCACCGGATAATTCGCCGGGTTTATGCTCAATCCGATGGCTTAAACCTACACGGTCTAACAATGCAATGGCGCGTTCCTTGGCTTCTGGTATCGGCAAATCGGCAATCAACAACGGCATGGCCACATTTTCCAACACGGTAAATTCGGCGAGCAGGTGATGGGATTGGTAGATAAAGCCTAAGGAACGGTTGCGTAATTTGGCCAGTTTGGTGCCATTGACGGAGTTAAGGTTAACACCGTCCAGTATGACTTCACCGCCGCTGGGTTTTTCCAGGCCGCCGAGCAAATGCAGCAAGGTGCTTTTCCCGGAGCCGGAAGCACCCATGATGGCCACGCGTTCACCGACACTAATATCTAAATTAACGCCTCTAAGTACAGAAACATGCAAGCCTCCTTGGTCGTAACGCATGGTGAGTTGCTTGCATTGCAGAATGCTGGCCTTATTCATATCTGAGCACCTCAGCGGGTTTTATGTTTGCAGCCTGCCAGGCAGGATAGAGCGTTGCCAGTAATGACAGCAAAAACGCCATGCCAGCGATGGCATAAACATCCGTCCAAATCAGTTGTGAGGGTAATTCACTGATGGTGTAAATTTGTGCGTTCAGGAATTTGACATGAAAAGTTTCTTCAATGTTATGGACTATCGCCGGGACATTCAACGCCAATAATACGCCGCCGATGGTGCCCAGAACGGTGCCGACAACGCCGATGACCGTGCCTAACACCATGAAAATGCCCATTACGGACCTAGAGGTTAACCCCTGGGTTTTTAGAATGGCAATGTCAGCGCGTTTGTCGGTCACTACCATAATCAAAGTCGATACGATGTTGAATGCCGCCACAGCCACCATCAATAACAAGATGATGGACATCACGCGTTTTTCCATCTTAATCGCCAAAAAGAAATTGGCATTGGCTTTGGTCCAATCGCCGACTTGATAGCCATCCCGCAAGGCGTCGGCCAGTGATTCGGTGATTTGTGGTGCATTCAGCAGATTGTCAAATTTAATGCGCAGTCCCGAAACGGCATTTTCCAGACGGAATAATTTAGCGGCGTCATCGATGTGGATCATCGCCATATTGCGGTCGTATTCATACACGCCGACCTTAAACACGCCTACAACAGTAAAGCGGCGCATACGTGGCACGATGCCGGCAGGTGTGGAATTAACCTGCGGGCTGATAACAGTTATTTTATCGCCGGTGTAAACGCCCAGATAATTGGCCAGTTCTTCGCCTAACACAATACCGTATTGGCCAGCGACCAAATCCGATAGCTTGCCGCTTTTCATGTTGTCGGCGACTTCTGACACTTTAGCCTCATTTTCTGGCAAAATGCCACTTATCACACTCCCGCTGACCCGCCGGTCGGCATTAATCATGATCTGGCCGTTAATAAAAGGCGCGGTGCCTTCTATATGCGGAAAGCCGGCAAGTTTTTGATCCAGCTCGTGCCAGTTATCCAATTGCCCGTAATTGCCGGTGATGGTGGCGTGAGCGGTCATTTTCAGCATGCTCTTGCTGATTTCATCGACAAAGCCGTTCATCACCGAGAGCACGGTAATCAGGGCGGTAACGCTCAAAGCGATGCCCAGTACCGATGCCAGCGTCACAAAGGAAATAAACTGGGTACGGCGTTTGGCACGCGTGTAACGCAGGCCGATATAAAAAATAAGAGGTTTAAACATGAAGTTTATGAGGGTGAGGAAGAATCAGTTTTTTTGGCACTGCGGGCAAAAACCATACAGGTAGAGACTGTGGTCGGTCAGTTGGTAATTCAACTTTTTGGCAATTTCCTTTTGCCGGATTTCAATGGCTTCATCGGTAAATTCATCAACTTTACCGCACCTTATGCAGACAATATGGTCGTGATGGCTGCCTTTGGCCAATTCAAACACCGAATTTCCGCCTTCAAAGTGATGGCGAGTGACCAGTCCTGCTGCCTCAAATTGGGTCAATACCCGATACACGGTCGCCAGACCAATATCACCGTCTTCAGCCAAAAGAATTTTATAAACTTTTTCAGCTGTCAAGTGGCGGTCGGTGCTTTCGTTCTCAAGAATTTGTAGAATTTTGACGCGGGGTAGCGTTACCTTTAAGCCGGCACTTTTTAAATCATGCGTTTCCAAGGTCGTCTCCTTATTAAGTAGCCAACTAGGCTGTTAGATTTATAGCGTCGCACATTGTAGCCTTTTTTAGCGGTTAAGGTCATGACAGTTTTATAGGATTATCGTTTAACATCCTGTATGATTTTACCTTTTGAAACTATGCCTTGTTCCACATGAGAAAATCGCTTTGTTTATTAAGCGTGTCAGCCAGCCTGGCACTGACCGCATGCTCAACCATTCTGGAGTATTTGCCGGTATACACCATTGATATTCAACAGGGTAACATTGTGGACCAGGCGATGGTAGACCAACTTCGGCCCAATATGACCAAACGCCAGGTGCTTTATATCATGGGCTCTCCGATGGTGGATGACATTTTTGACAAAAAGCGTTGGGATTATCTCTATTCAGAAAAGCGTAGCGGTGAAGAGCGGCAACAGAAAAGAATCACGCTGCTTTTTAATGATGATGAGCAGATAACTGGCATACAAGGCGATTTTAAACCGGGTCAAGCCCCGCAATTTAAACCTACGGTTGAAACCACGGTCGATGTGCCAAAACGTGACATTGAAAAAACCATGTGGGAAAAAATCATTGGCGTGTTTGGTTTCGAAGGCATTGACGATTCCTCTAAGCCTGTCAAGCCAGAGAAGACCACGGAAAACAATTTGCCACTTTAACTTTAAAACAGTAGCGTAGAGACGTAAGATTTTGCGTCTTTACAGAGATGGGTTCTTCTCCTTAGGTGATTTTCGATAAACAATATACCTGCATCCTGTTTTAATTTATCCACAAAAAACACAAAAAACACGAACAATGGGCAATAACATAATATTTCT
>SBAV01000278.1 GCA_005239965.1 Methylobacter tundripaludum | reverse complement strand
GATTATAATATTGGAATAACCGCGATGGATGGCGCTGTCGTCACAATGGGCCCTTTTGCATTGGGAACATCCCTTGCGGGTGCCAGTGTGCGGGACTTGCTGGAAGAAATCTACGAACGGGCTGGCGATCAGCATGCCTGGGCCATTGTTAGGCGTTGTGCCGGTTTACTGGGCAAATACGATATAAACCTGGAACAGGCGGCCACCGAAATACTGGTTCGTCAACATGCTCTCACTGTAGGCCGCACCTATAGCGGCAGGGCAACCTTGACGCGTCCTGCTGATTCCTCAGAAATTTTGCACACTATCCGCGCCTACAATGCTAATGATGCCAGCGCACACATCATTATTCAGGAATTGATCCTTTATTTGGGCATGTTAATCAAGTCTAATCCGGAATTGTTCACCGACATGCACACCGTGCGGGTAGGGCATATTTTGCAGTTGATTATTGCCAGGCAACAACGTGAGTCAGGCAGCACATTGGATCAGGCCTTTAACGAGATCCTTTCGTTGCCGCCTTATCAATTGTCCAGAAAAGTAAAGGCAACGCTGGAAGATTACAGCAGTACCGAAGATCAACTGGCGTTATCTGAAACGCCGCACTATGAGGGGGATTGTTGTGAGTTAACCCTTGCGCGTTTCTCAAAAAGCATGGATTCAAATGACCGTGGGGATGTTGATAAAGACTGGTATGAGTGGCGTGAACAACAAGGCAGTGTCGGCAGGGAAAACAGTGCTTTTTTTGCCAGCGTCTGGGACATCCTGCACCATTGCCAAGGGTTAACGATAGGTGAAAAACTCAACAGTAAAAACCGTCTGGACAGTGAGAGCACGCTGTCGCAATCGACGGCAGGCGAACAAAGCTTCAAGCTGCATGTCAACCATTTGCTCAACAAAATCCAGGCGCCTGTCTATCGTCAATTAACGGTAGAAACCCTACAAGCAATCGCGTCTATTTTCCGTGAAAACCCATCTTTGCAAATTGACGATACTTTGGTGACGGACACTCTCATTGACCATGCGGTAAGAATTAACTGGTTACAAGCCCACCCTGAAAATGAAGAAGAATATGCGCCATTAGCCTGGCAGGCTTTTTATAAATTGCCACCCCACCAGGTGGCCAAAAATATCCTTGATGCTTTAATACATCGCAGTTATTCAGACACCAGCGTCATAGGAAATCTTGACACAGAAAAATCCGCCCCCCTTTGACGAATTACCGCCACCAAATAAATCCAAGGAGATTGCTGGCATACCCGGCCGGTTGATCTGGTGGATATTTCCAGCACGCTGTTCCTGGATTTCGGCCTGATTTATTCGGTGATGTTTACCTGCACCGGCTTGTTACGGGACGTGGCAAACGCCCAGCGGTCTAAAAACAGTGATAAATCTCAATAACAGGCAATAGCATCGGCAACGATACCTACCGTTTCCAGCAGCTGCGCTTCCGGTGTATAAAAATGCGGGGACAAACGTAGCCCGCCACCCCGTTCAGACGCTACAACCTGATGCTGCTGGAAGGCTTCCCAGATACGTGAATTATTTTCTTTGCCAGCGCTGAACGTCAGAATGCCAGAACGTCGTTCTGCACTTAAATCACTCAGCAAAATTACATCAGGCAAGGCACTTAACCCTTCAGCCAGTATTTCGACCTTGCGTGAAACCTGCTGCCAAACGTTGTCTATTCCCACGTCCAGGAGCAAACCCAGGCTGGCGTTGAGTGCATGGATGCCCAGCATATTGGGGCTGCCGCATTCGAAGCGGCGGGCAGACGCTGCGGGTTGGAAGGTTTCGGCTTGGTAGTCGCCGCTTTGCTCCACCATGTGCCAGCCGTATTGTGTCAGGCGCAAGCTGTTACGGGCGGCTTCGCTGGTATAAAAAATACCCAGCCCTTCTGGGCCCAACAACCATTTATGCCCGTCAGCCACGACAAAATCAGCCTGGCACTTGGCCACATCAACAGGGATTACGCCCAGTTGCTGGATCGCATCGACACAAAACAGGATACCCCGTTTACGGCAAAATTCACCAAGGGGCGGAAGGCTTAAGCGCAATCCCGTGGTGTACTGGACAGCGCTGATAGCCAAGATGCGTGTACGGCTACAAAGCGCCATCAACGCTTGTTCCGGTGAGGATTTGCCGAGTGTCTGAAGATCAAGGGTACGGAATTCCACCCCCTTATACTCCAATGATTGCCAAATGAAACAGTTTGACGGAAATTCCTGCCGGATACCAACCACGTTGTCACCCGCCTGCCAAGGATAGCCATAAGCCACAAATGACAGTCCTTCGGAGGTGTTTTTTACCAAAGCAATATTATCGGGGGAGCCTGCATTCAACAAGATGTTGGCTTTTTCGCGCAAGGCTTGTTCTGTTGCCAGCCACTTGGGGTAATGGGTAGCACCCCAAACAAGGTTTTCCTGGGTAAATTGCTGGATTGCATCTCCAGTAGGTTGCGGCCAAGGCGCTACGGCAGCGTGGTTTAAGTAAATACAGTTTTGGGTTACAGGAAATAAGGGCATTATGGGCTCAACCTTTTAGGCTTCGTGGGTTAAAAACACCTATTCCAGAATCGTAGCTCCCTAAATTGAGAATTGCTGACTAATAGCCATGGAGAGGTTTCTTAAATTTGCTTCAAGGCAATATCCAAAGTTTGAATGCGATAGGCAATCTGCCGGGGTGTCATGTTGAGCAAACGTGCGGCCTTGGCTTGTACCCAACCGCTTTGCTCAAGGGCGGCAATAACGCGCTCCCGATCATCCAGCGCTTCATCGTTGAAATCAACACTTGGGAGTTTGGTGAATTTATGGGTAAAGTCCGTGTTAATTTCATCCTCCAGTCCAGTACTGACCATCACATCACGATCGATACTGCCGCTGGGGCTCATGATTGCGGCACGCTCAAGCCGGTTTGCCAGCTCGCGGACGTTACCCGGCCAACTGTGTTTCATCAATATACGGATGGCACTTTCCTTGATTTCCAAAGGCCGTCCACCTTGTTGTTCTGAAATCCTTGCCAGCAAAAAGTCGGACAATTCCGGAATATCCTCGATTCTGTCACGCAATGCCGGCATGTGAATGGGCATGACATTCAGGCGATAATACAAATCTTCCCTAAACTTGCCTTCGGTGACTTCTTCCTCAAGATTGCGGTTGGTGGCGGCAATGATACGCACATTGACTTTGATTGTGTGTGAACCACCTACTCGTTCAAATTCGCCCTCCTGCAGTACCCGTAGCAATTTGGCCTGAAAAGAGGCAGAAATTTCGCCGATCTCATCCAGAAATAAGGTGCCGTTATCGGCCAATTCGAAACGGCCTTTACGTTGGTTAATCGCCCCACTGAAAGCCCCTTTTTCATGGCCAAACAATTCCGATTCCAATAAAGTATCGGGCAAAGCGGCGCAGTTGAGTTTTAAAAATGGCCCGCTCGCACAACCGGAATTAAAATGGATGGCGGTTGCGACCACTTCTTTGCCGGTACCGGATTCGCCGCGAATCAGTACAGTGGTGTTCCATTTAGCCACCTGCCGAATGACATCAAACACTTTGAGCATGGGCGCAGAATGGCCAATAATGTTTTCGAAACGGTAGTTTTTAATGAGTGTTTGTTTAAGCTGGTCGCGTTCGTTAAGTAAATGTTGTTGCTTGCGTTCAATGATCCTGAGCATTTTGACGCTTTGGGCGATAAGGTTGGCGATCATCTCCATAAATCGCGCACGCTCCCCCAAAAATAAGTTATTGTCGGGTTGCGCTGCCAATACGCCCACCAATTCACCTTGCTCGACCATAATCGGTGAGCCGATAAAGGGCAATTCCGAATCATACAAACCCAAGCGCCCCAAAAATCGGGGTTCTTCAGCCACCTTGTCAACCACGATGGTGCTGCCTGCATCCAGAATGGCGCCTATTAAGCCTTCGCCTGGATTATACCTGACCGGATGCGTCGGCTTGCCGGCACCATCGGTATGCACGGCGCACACGATCATACCGTCATTTTCTATTTCCCTGAGCGTAATCATGCCAGAGCGCATACCCGATCTTTTATGAAGAATTTCCAGAACCGCCTGTAATTTGGCCTGTAAATCATGGGCGCTATTGAGCACCTGGCTGATCAGGTAAAGGGTGTTCAGTTCCGCTTCTATTAAATCTGTCCGTTGTTCCGTCATCACCTTAACCCGCTAATCAATGGCCCTACGCACGGGGAAACTAATTTTTAAACGACAACCTTCATTATAGTTTGCATCGATGTCAATCAAGCCTTGATGTTGGTTAACGATCTCCTTGGCGATGACCAATCCCATGCCGGTTTGGCCATTCCCCTTGTGCTGGGTGGTATAAAACGGTTCAAATACTTTTGAGCGTTTGTCGATTGGGATACCTGGTCCCGTGTCTTCAACGGTTACATAAATCAAATCACTGTCGGTGTCTGTCGTAATGGAGAGCCGCTGCAAAGGATGCCTGCCTTTGCCAACACCGTTGGCTTGCCCCATTGCCTCAATGGCATTGTCAATGAGTTGCTTAAACAGGATGCGCAACCGGTTTTCAGAGCCCAAGAGCGACGGTAAATCGCTTTGCGGTTGCCAATGGACTTCGATGTTGTTGCTCAAAAAGCGCTGTTCGCAAAGCAGCATCACTTCGTGCAGAATTTGGTTCAGGTTAATGGGGCCAACCGCCGTCTGAAAAATTTCAGGAATGCATTTTTGCATGGTCGCGACAGCTGCTTCACCCGATTGTTGAATCTGCTGCAAGATACCCAGTAAACCGCTGTTTTTCTCATCCTGCTGCTTATGCCGTAAAATCGATTCAGCGGCTTTAATCTGATTCATCGGCATTTGGATTTGATGGATCGCGCCCAGCAAGGTTTCGCGGATACTTCTCACCCGTTCGTCTTCAGCCATCAGCGTTTTTAAGGTCTGAGTGTGCAGCGCTTCCATTTGTCTGCGTTGCCGGGTTATATCGGTTATGGTCAGGACTAAATAGTATTTTGAACTGTCTTCAAAAAACGCATCGGCATTGACGGCTTTTTCTAAAAACCAGTTCCCTGCACATGAGAACCAGCGTATTCCCTGATAGCCTTTGGTTTCGACCCGGAATTCCCGGTTGTTAAAGCCTTGTTCACGGTTTTGTAGCTGTGTCCATAAATCCCCCAGCTCATCACGCAGCAATTTTAAGAAATACCGGGCGGGCTCGCCTTTGCCTAAATCGCTAACCAACGCTTTGTACTGGTGATTATCTAAAATCACCTGATCCTGATCGTCTATCACCACCATGGCAAAGGGAGATGAATTAATGACAGATTCAATCAACAGTTTTTGGTTGCCGGCTTTTTTTTCGGCTTCATAAGTTTCGGTAATATCGCGGTGCATTCCAATATAGTGCGTAATCACCCCCTGCTCGTTCAATATGGGTGCAATAGTTAAGTCAGAGAGATAGCGTTTGCCTTGTTTATGGCGATTAATAAGCCGTCCTTGCCATATTTTTTTACGGCTGATGTTATGCCATAAATCGTA
Source organism: Methylobacter tundripaludum (assembly GCA_005239965.1). GTDB lineage: Bacteria > Pseudomonadota > Gammaproteobacteria > Methylococcales > Methylomonadaceae > Crenothrix. The sequence goes on along the minus strand of SBAV01000278.1, from coordinate 6,473 downwards.
ATAAACATGTTTGGGGGTAATCTTGTCAGATAGTATTGATTCATTTTTCCCAAGAATATCCGCTGGCGCATAACCGGTAACTTTCACAAATTCATTATTGACGTAAAGAATATTTGCCTTTTTATCCGTTATGGAGATAGCGACAGGCACCTGCTCAACCGTTTCAACAAAAATCCGATGAGACAATTTGTCCACAGTACTTGCTCCCGAACCATCTGAGGCAAGGTTATCCAAGACTTTTTCAATATCGGTATGAGTCCGCAAATACTGTAATGTGGTTTTGTCCATAAGAATGTGTCGAAGATGAGATTACGTTTTCTAAATATTAAGCATAAACAATGCCAATCTGGACCACTACAAAAGTACCCCGGATTACTGAACGCGGGCATACCTGCGATATTTGAATTTAACTATGATCCTTGCGCTACTTTTGGAGTGAGTTGCATCGTCTGAATTGTGAGATTTGCGACACAAAAGTTTTTATCTGCCCGCTTCTGTACTATTTACCACAGACTTTGTGCGCCATTTTGGTGCATATGGTGCCACGAATATTCATTAGAAAATCTATGAATAAGTCGATTCCGCTCATAATTCAACCCCTAGAAGCATAAAATATTGTGCCTCTACCACGCCAAATGCGCCTCTCTACAAAATTGGCATAATTGCTGCTGTTAATTTTTCAAGGTTAAACATTTTGGGAGGCACCGTGGGCGATTATCTTCAGCTGCTGTTGGGAACGGCGTTGGTCAATAACGTCGTTCTGGTGAAATTTCTGGGTCTTTGCCCGTTTATGGGCGTATCCAAAAAGCTGGATTCGGCATTGAGCATGGGGCTGGCCACCACGTTTGTTTTAACGCTGGCAGCACTGACCAGTTGGCTATTGGAACATTTTATTCTCGCCCCTTTCAATATCCAGTTTCTGCGCATCCTGGCGTTTATTCTGGTCATTGCGGCGGTTGTGCAGTTTACCGAAATGGTCGTGCATAAAACCAGCCCGCTGCTGTACCAAATCCTGGGTATTTTCCTGCCGCTGATCACCACCAATTGCGCCGTGCTGGGCGTTGCCTTACTGAATGTACAGGAACACTACGGCTTGATGCAAAGTTTGCTGTTTGGCTTTGGATCGGCATTGGGCTTTACCGTGGTGATGGTGCTGTTTGCAGGCCTGCGTGAGCGACTGGCTTTGATGGCTGTCCCAGCCTTATTTGCGGGCACCCCCATTGCGTTTATTACCGCCGGAATCCTGTCATTGGCCTTTATGGGTTTTGCTGGACTTTATACCAAATAATTTACAGGACCTGAATTATGTATGTTTTATCCGCCATTATAAGTTTAACGCTGTTAGGGCTGCTGTTAGGCTTGCTGTTGGGTATCGCCGGCAAGTATTTAAAAGTGGAAAGCAGTCCTCTGGTTGATGAGCTGGAATCCTTGCTACCCGGCTCACAATGTGGCCAATGCGGTTTTCCAGGTTGCAGACCGGCTGCGGAAGCGCTAGTCGAAGGTAAGGCTTCAGCTACGATGTGCCCCCCCGGCGGTAGTGCATTGGCAGAACAAATCGCCCTGTTGTTGGGCCTCGATCTGGATTTGAGTGAGGTTAAAGAGCCTGAATTGTTGGTGGCACGCGTCAGCGAAGCCACCTGCACTGGTTGCACCCGCTGTTTTAAGGTTTGCCCGACCGATGCGATTGTCGGCGCACCTCGGCAAATTCATGCGGTCGTTAGCGATGCCTGTATCGGCTGCAAAAAATGTGTCGAAGTCTGTCCGACCGAGTGCCTGCAAATGCACCCCATTGAGGTCACGCTGCGTAACTGGCGCTGGACAAAGCCCGCTTTACCCGCAACGAGTACTGCCGTATGCTAAGTTTTTTTGCGAAACCACGCATTCGTGGCGGTGTCCATGCGGAAGAACGTAAGGCCGCAACGGCTAACTTGCCGATTGTCACCGATTTTCCTTTGCCCAAAAAACTGTACATCCCGTTGCAACAACATGTCGGTAAACCTGCTGAACCTTTGATTCGCGTCGGTGATAAGGTACTGAAAGGGCAACTTCTGGCTTACAGCCAAGGCATGATTTCCGCACCCGTACATGCGCCCAGTTCAGGCTCGATTATTGATGTCAATGATTATCCCGCCCCGCATCCTTCGGCATTGCCCATACGTACCATTGTACTGGAAACCGACGGTAATGATGAATGGGTTACCACTCCCAATATCACCGATCCGTTTCAACTCTCGCCCGAAGATATCAGTTTGCGGGTTGGAGCGGCAGGTATCGTCGGCTTGGGCGGCGCAACCTTTCCAACCGCCGTCAAACTCAATATGGGGCGCGATAACCATGTCGATACCCTCATTATCAACGGTGCGGAGTGCGAGCCTTATTTAAGCTGCGATGACCGGCAAATGCAGGAGCGTGCCGACCAGATTATCGACGGCGTACGCTTGATGCTGCACAGCATGGTCGCCCACAGTGCCGTGGTCGCCATTGAAGACAACAAACCGCTGGCGTTTCTGGCCATGCAAACGGCTGCCAATCCCTTTCCAGCGATTAAAGTTATTCAAATCCCCACCCGCTATCCTATGGGTTGGGACAGGCAGCTCATTCGCTACGTCACCGGCAAAGAAGTTCCCATCGGCTGTCGCTCATCGGAAATCGGCGTAACTATCCATAATGTCAGCACCGCCTATGCCGTCCATAAGGCCATCCGGCTCGGACAACCTTTAGTGAGCCGGGTGGTTACGGTATCGGGCGGGGCGGTGGCTAGGCCATTGAATATTGAAGTGCCTCTCGGTACCTTGATTTCCGACCTGTTTGTATTTTGCTCAGTTAACCCAAGCCATATTGCACGTATCGTCATGGGCGGGCCTATGATGGGCGATTCCTTGCCACACACCCACCTGCCGACCGTCAAAGCCACCAGCGGTATTTTGGCCCTGACGCAAAGTGAGCTGAAAAATACCGAGGAACAACCCTGCATTCGTTGCGCCAGCTGTGTCAGTGTTTGTCCAGCGGGGCTGCGCCCGTTGGACATGGCCAACAATATCCGCATGAATCAACTGGATGTGGCAGTGGATATTGGCCTTAAGGATTGTATCAGTTGCGGTTGCTGCTCTTACATCTGCCCATCCAATATCCCCTTGGTACAGTATTTTAAGTACGCATCCGGTGAAGTCGCGGCCAGGCAGCAAGCCCAACACAAATCCGAACAAACCAAACGGTTGATAGATGCCCGTAACGCCCGCATGGAACGCATCGCCCAGCAGCAAGCCGCCGAAGAACAAGCACGTCTTGCCGCCAAAGCCGAACGGGAACAACGCCAAGCTGAACAGGAAGTCACCACATGATTACGCATCTTAAACCCAGTAGCGGTGCCCATATCGGCACGCCCGTGACGGTCGGCCATATCATGGGGCAAGTGATGCTTGCACTAACTCCGGCGACCGCCTTTGGCCTGTATGTTTTTGGCTGGCCAGCCTTGAACTTATTTGTTATCACCGTGTTGTCAGCACTGTTCTTTGAAGCTGTTTGCCTGAAACTGGCAGGACGCATAGCCAAGCCTGTGCTGATGGATGGATCGGCCGTATTGACCGGCTGGTTATTGGCGATGACGCTACCACCTTGGGCACCCTGGTGGATTGGTGTGGTCGGCTCTGGAATAGCGATGATTTTAGGTAAACAGGTCTATGGCGGCTTGGGTCAAAATCTGTTTAATCCTGCCATGTTAGCCCGCGTTGCCTTACTGATTTCATTTCCCATTGAAATGACCACTTGGGCGAATGTCTCACCGTTATTTTTTTCGGATTCACCAAGCATCAGCGACAGCTGGCGTATCACCTTTGCAGGCCTTACAAATATTGATGCCGTAACCGGTGCGACCACGCTTGGATTTATCAAAACCGAATTTTCGCAAAATCATTTGCTGCCAGACATCCTCAAAGACTACTCCGAAATCCTGAACTTTATCGGCTGGACACGCGGTAGCCTGGGGGAAACTTCCACGCTGTTTTTGGCGTTAGGTGGCATCTGGTTAATCCGCCAGGGCATCATTCAATGGCATATTCCGGTATCTTTATTGTTAACCGTAGCGGTCTTGTCCGGCATCTTTCATACCGTTGACAGCCAACATTACGCGAGCCCGCTGTTGCATTTAAATTCAGGGGCAATGATGTGTGTCGCTTTTTTTATAGCGACCGATTATGTCACCTCACCCAATACACCGGCGGGCCAACTTGTGTTTGGCGCAGGCTGCGGGCTGTTGATATTCGTGATTCGAACCTGGGGTGCGTATCCTGAAGGTTCGGGTTTCGCCATATTGTTGATGAATTCTGCCACCCCGCTGATTGACTATTACATCCGTCCACGCATTTATGGCCGTGATCGTAAGGGCAAACCCATTGAAATCAACAAATCTTAATCCGTGGGGGCCATTATGAATTCAACAGCACTTACCATTTGCCTAGCGTGACAGCCATGAATATTGATTCTAGTCCTATCGAACGCTTGAAATGCCAGATACATGTTCTGTTAGATTTTTTAAAACGCTGGCTAGACCCCGCTAATCTCGAAAAGCTTAGGCCGCAACTTGAATTTCAAACCGGTGTTTTGGCAGGGTTCGCGTTAGTCGCTAGCGTATTGCTGGGCATCACCAATTGCAGCACGCAAACCACCATTCAACAGCGGCTGGATGAAGATTTAATCAGCTCGCTGGCCGAAGTGGTGCCAGCCAGTTTGCATGATAATGACCTGCTGCAAGACACCATCACCTTACCATCCGCCGGCTACAACCTGGATAGCCAGGAAACCCTGGTTTATTTGGCGAAAAAATCCGGTCAAGTCACCGCCGTTTGTTTCAAGCTGACTGCCCCCGATGGCTATTCCGGTGCCATCCATATGGTTATGGGCATAGATCGGGACGGCAATATTCTAGGCGTTCGAGTGCTGAGCCACAAAGAAACCCCAGGCTTAGGCGATAAAATTGAAGTCAGCAAATCGGACTGGATTTTAAAATTCGTCGGGCGATCGTTGGATAATCTACGCAGTGAACAATGGGCCGTCAAAAAAGACGGTGGCGAGTTCGACCAATTTGCCGGTGCCACGATTACGCCACGTAAAACCGTGCAAGCTATTCACCGTGGCTTGCAGCTGTTTAAAGCCCATCAAGCCCGGCTCATTAACCCTTGAGGACATCGTTATGATATTTTCAGAAACCTATCGCAAAATCGCCTTAGACGGCCTTTGGCACAACAACATTGTGTTTGGGCAAAATCTGGCGTTATGCCCATTACTGGCTGTCACCGGCACCGCTACCAATGGCTTGGGCATGGGCCTGGCGACACTGGTGGTCATTACCGCGTCCAATGGCCTTATTTCCCTCGCCCGGCATTTGATTCCCAGCGAAATCCGTATCCCCATTTTCGTATTGCTGATTGCTACGCTGGTGACCTTGGTGGATATTCTGATGAACGCCTGGGCGCATGAACTCTACAAGGTATTGGGACTGTTCATTGCCCTCATTGTCACCAACTGTGCCTTATTGGGGCGTGCCGAAGCCTTTGCTTCCAAGCAGCCGGTCAAACTGGCACTCTGGGATGGCTTTATGATGGGTATCGGTTTTACGTTGGTGTTGGTCGCTCTGGGGGCTGCCCGTGAAATCAGTGCAACCGGCACGCTTTTCGCCAATGCGTCGTCATTGCTCGGCGCGTCATTCAAATTCCTGGAAGTCACCGTTATTCCCCATTATTCCGGTTTTCTATTGATGGCACTGCCACCGGGCGGTTTCATCATGCTGGCGTTTTTAATCGTGGGCAAACGCTTGCTCGATCAACAATTCGCCCGCAAAAAAGTGGTCTTAACCGAGAGCCTGGCTGATTAGATTTAAGGAGTCATTATGAACGTTGGTGTATGTTACGCAGAAGTTGACCGGCAATTGTGGATGCGTTTGGAGGTACCTGACAACAGCACGATAGCCGAAACCATTCAGTTGTCTGGTGTGTTAAAGTTGTATCCGGAAATTAACCTGGTCAGCCAAAAAGTTGGCATTTTTGGCAAGCTTGCCAAACTGGATACGCCCGTGCAAGAAGGCGACCGGGTTGAAATCTATCGCCCTATTACCGCTGATCCACAATTGGTTCAACGGCGTAGGCGCTAAGGCTCCCTAACCGGAAAATCAAAGGACAGTTATGTATGTATGCGTTTGTAAAGCGGTCACTGACTCGCAGATTTTAACGGCAATCGAACAAGGTGTTTGTACACGCAAAAAACTAACGCATTGTTTCGGGGTCGGCAAGGATTGCGGTAAATGCAATAAAGACATTATTGCCTTATTGAAGTAATTGCCGAGCCAGCAGCGATAACGGATGCTCAACCTTATTGGCATCGTTATTAACTGATGTTACGCAGTCCGTAATTTTTGTAATTCAGCATAGGCTATCTGGTTTGCTTTTATGAACAGCTTTGTTCGTAGCGCAAAATGGTTG
>SBAV01000169.1 GCA_005239965.1 Methylobacter tundripaludum | reverse complement strand
GTTTGTAAGCCTCTTGCTAGAGTCGCATAATTCCATTGTTGGTGGAGGGGTGAAGTCCAAGTTCATCTGAATCATTACAAAAACAAGCTTGCACAGAAATGTCGCGCCTTAATTTTATGGGCTAACTTATGACTGACGAGTTACTCAAGCCCGTTAGGTGATGAGTTGTCTGAATCACGTCGTATCAGGCGCTTGTTCAAGGCTTGCCGCGATATGCCAAGGAGGCCTGCTGCAACCCCTTGATTGCCATCGGCACGACGCAACGCTTCGCAAATCAGCGATTCTTCCGCTTCCTTCAAAGTTGGCAGCGGGTCAGGAAAGCTGGCGCCTGATGGCGAAATAGTACTTAGGGCATCGAGAGAGCCAAGCATTTGGACTCCGTCAGCTCCCGCATCCTTGAAACTCTGCAAAGGCAAGACAGCCCCCTGGCAGCGTGCAACGGCATCGAAAACCATGCCTTCCAGTTCTCGGATATTGCCTGGAAAGGGGTAATTCCTTAGCCACTGATACAGGGCCAAGGGTGCGGCCGGTGCTGGTTTTCCCAGTGTACGGGCAGCTTTCCCCATAAAATGATTGGTCAGATGGGGCAAGTCTTCAATGCGTTCCCGCAGTGCTGGGAGCTGGATATGATGGGTCCGTAGGCGAAAATACAAATCCTTCCGAAATGTGCCGCTATCAACATCGCGCCGGACATCACAATGGGTTGCGACTACAATCCGCGCACGGTTTTGCCGTGGCCGATCCGAGCCCAAAGGATAGAAAGTGCCATCCTGCAATAGCCGCAATAGCTTGACTTGGGAGGCCATCGTGAGGTCACCGATTTCATCAAGAAACAACGTGCCTTCACCGGCACTTGCGATCAGGCCGTCACGCGACCGGTCGGCTCCGGTGAATGAGCCTTTGGCATGTCCAAACAAGGTATCTGAAAACATGGTGTCATCGAGGCCTGCAACATTGACTGCAACCAGCGCTCCCGGACGCTCCGACAAACGGTGTACCGCCCTCGCAATAAGTTCCTTGCCGGTGCCGGTCTCGCCGGTAATAAGTACGGGTTGGGGAGAGGCGGCAATTGCTTCGATATAGCGGAAAATAGCGAACATCGACGGACTTTGCGTAACGATTTCAGCAAACGCCCTCGGCTCATGCGGGCTATTTGTCAGCAAACGCTCTTTAAGGGACAAAAACTCTGCACGTAAAACCCTGGCCTCCATAGCACGCCGGACTGCGGCTACCAGACAGTTTTTGTCCACAGGTTTGACCAAATAATCGCTCGCGCCGGCCTGCATACACTGCACCGCTGTCTGTAGGTCATTGGTGGCGGTCATCATGATCACCGGCATATCCGGGTATTCGGAAGCAATCTGTTCCAGTAATGCCCGGCCAGACAAATAGGGCATCATCAGGTCAAGCACTATCACGCCGACTTGTTGCTTTGCCAACAACGGCAACACAGCGCGACTGTCATCCAGTGTGAGGATCTCAGACAGGCCAGATGTACGCAGCACAATGCTGGCGCTGTGCAATAACTGTGGTTCGTCGTCCACTAGCAGGATAGGTAATTTGGTTATTTCTTTATAGGACATGGCCAGTTTTATTTATTTGACATCGGGGTACCCGGAAAAACAGCGCGGGCTCGTGTGCCCTGGCCTGGTGTAGATGAAAAACTCAAGAGACCGCCGTGGGCGCGCACCAGTGATGCGGTGATGGCCAGACCAAGGCCCGTGCCCCCTATCGCCTGCTTAGTCGTAAAAAAAGGGTCGCAGAGCTGTTCAAGGTGTTCTGGTGCGATACCAACCCCTTCATCACGAACTTCCAAACAGATTTTGTTGCCCCCGTTTATAGGGAAGGTCGCAATAGTCACCCCACAGGCTTGATTGGGCAAGGCTTCCAGTGCGTTGACGAGAAGATTCACCACCACTTGTTCCATTTGTTGGGGGTCGCCTCGCAGCCAAGCCAAAGGGTCGGCCAGTACTGTTTGAAAGTTTGTGGTTTTGCAGTCAATAAGATGATGTAACAATCGCACGGCACGTTCAATAACGTCATTCAGCGAGAACAAGACCGACGTTTCGCCCCCCTTTGGACGGGCAAAATTCTTCAGGTCGGTGATGATGCGCTCGATGCGCTTGGCTCCATCCTTAATATCATGAATCAGTACCGGCAGGGTCTTGCACATCTCGGTGAAAGGCAACCCGCCGAGGGAAAACTCACCGGTTTCCCGGTAATAGTCCTCTAAAATTTCCAGCGCATCGCCCCAGGCATCAGCCAATAACCCTGAATTCAGCGATATTAGCTGATTAGGGTTGTTAATTTCGTGGGCAACACCGGAAACCAGCGTTCCCAAAGCCGTCATTTTGTTGGTCTGTATCAGCTTAAGCTCCTGCTGACGTGCGGTTTCTTCCAGGCGTTTCCTGGCGCTGATGTCGCGTATGATGGCCGTATTATACTGTTCTGTACCCCGAATCCAGCTTGACAGCGACAGCTCCAGCGGAAATTGGCTGCAATCTTGCCGTATGCCTATCAATTCAACCGCTGTGGATTTAGGAATTAAAGCACAGCCTTCGGTCGAAAACTTTTCTTGCACGTACTGGGGATAGCCGGGTATCAGGCTAAGGAGCGGGATGCCCAGAGCATGGTCGGCTGGATAGCCGAACATCACCGTAGCGCCTCGGTTCCAAGATACGATGCGCCCTAAACTGTCGGCAGAAACGATGGCCTCATGGGCAGATTCCGTGATGGACCGCAGGCATTCTTCACTTTCACGCAAGGATAGTTCCGCCTGCAGCCGTTCTGCCGTTTCTTGTTGCAAATTGGCATGGATTCTACGCAAAGCCAGGGTATTTGCCCTGAGCTTGGCAAATTGGTATAGCAAATACCCCACCAAGATGACAGCAACCAGGTAGAGCAAAAATCGGTAAGTTTGGGCACGTGCTTCAATTTCCTCACTGTATTTTCTTAAGGCTACCTGTAAATCATCGACGCGAACAACAATCGGGGCTTCAATAATCTCACGCAGCAATGTATCGAGTTTGGGGAGCACTTCTACAATGAGCCGACCGTGCGTGATTAAGGCCTGATAGTCTTGTGAAAGCGAACGAATTTTGTCCAGATGGTCAAGCTTTGTTTCTATTTCCTGTGCCAGAACAGGTTCGGGCATTTCCATAAAACTCAGCATAGCCTGCCATAAATAGCCTATTTTTGCGATTTCACCCGGTTTAGAGTGGCGGCGTAAAGTCCGGCCTGCCAGGTCGAAATAAGTTACTGAATTTCTTAACAATGCGTTGTCCGACTTGAAGTATTCGACTTGGGCTAATTTGCCCTGCAATGCGCTGGCCAGTATGTCAACAGATGCGCCTAGCGCCTTTTCAATATCGCTGTGAGCCGGTTTTATGTCTTCGCTCAAGAGGGAGGATAGCCGGATAAGTTCCTGACCGGCTTGGGTTAGCGTATCATAGTTGGGCAGCAAACCGGCACGAGCCAGCAACACGTCCCGCATCAGTTCCGCGTCACGTAATTCTATGACTCTAAGTGTTTCCTGCATCCGGTCACGTCGTTCCAGATCAGGACTGGTACTTTGCATCCATAAATAGGTCAGCATCAGCAGCAGGCTGGCAATAACCAGAAAAGATTTCCAAGCGGCTGCTGTCATTGGATTTCCGTTTTTCCTCTGGCGACGGGCTTACCGAGGTATTCCCCTGTCAGTGTGTTTAGGAACTTAACGACCAAGCTACGCTCTTTAACGGCGAGTGATCTTCCCAACTGATTCTGTACCATAATGTCCACAGCCTCTTCCAGGGTGGCTGCTCGGCCATCATGGAAATACGGTGCGGTAATTGCCACATTACGGAGACTCGGCACACGGTAAACACCCCGGTCACGGTCGCTTTTGGTTACTGTGTAACGCCCATCATCACTGACCTTGGGGCTGCCTTTGGGGAGCCCGAAAATACCAAATTTTTGGAACAGGTTGCCGCCAATATTCAGGCCCTGATGGCAGGTTACACATCCTAATGCATTGAAC
>SBAV01000176.1 GCA_005239965.1 Methylobacter tundripaludum | reverse complement strand
TTATTACACTGTGACCCCAGAAGTCCGCGAGAAAGCCGGTCTGTTACACCGCTTTGGCGGTTCAGTCATCGGCAACAGCCGCGTCAAACTGACCAATGTTAAAGACTGCGTAAAACGCGGCTTGGTACAAGAAGGCCAAGATCCACAAAAAGTCGCTGCCGACCAATTGGTTAAAGATGGCGTAGACATTCTGCACACCATCGGCGGCGATGACACCAACACTGCTGCGGCTGATTTGGCTGCCTTCTTGGCCAGCAACAATTATGGCCTCACTGTTATCGGCTTGCCTAAAACGGTTGATAACGATGTGTTCCCGATTAGACAATCTTTGGGTGCCTGGACTGCCGCTGAGCAAGGTGCGCGTTATTTTTGGAATGTGGTGGCTGAAAACAACTCTAACCCACGCATGTTGATTGTCCATGAAGTGATGGGACGTAGCTGCGGTTGGTTGACTGCGGCAACTGCTGTTGAATACCGCAAATTGCTCGACCGCGCTGAGTGGTTGCCTGAATTAGGCTTAAGCCGTGATAGCTATGAAGTTCACGGTGTGTTCATTCCTGAAATGGCCATTGATTTGGCTGCGGAAGCGGCACGTCTGCGCAAAGTGATGGACGAAGTGGATTGCGTTAACATTTTTGTCTCAGAAGGGGCTGGCGTAGAATCCATCGTTGCAGAAATGCAAGCCAAAGGCCAAGACGTACCACGCGATGCATTTGGTCACGTTAAGTTGGACGCGGTCAACCCTGGCAAATGGTTTGGCGAGCAGTTTGCCCAAATGATCGGTGCGGAAAAAACTTTGGTACAAAAATCCGGTTATTTCGCCCGTGCGTCTGCGGCCAATGTTGAAGACATCCGCATCATTAAATCGTGCGCTGATTTAGCGGTTGAATGTGCGTTTAAACGCGAATCTGGCGTCATTGGCCATGACGATGACAACGGCTTTAGATTACGTGCGATTGAGTTCCCACGTATTAAAGGCGGCAAGCCATTTAACATTGATACACCTTGGTTTGAAAAAACCTTGGCTGAAATTGGTCAAACCAAAGGTTCTAAGGTAGTTACTAGCCATTAACATTGTAGAGCGGATTCGCGTCAGCAATCCGCCTTATTGTCTTATTTTATTTGTGATGTATTGCCTGAAATACCCTTCGATCATAATGCAATTGGTTGGAACATAAACGAAGAGGCCACTCAATGTCCACGAAAAAAGCCAAAGAAATTGAAAATAGGCTGATAGACACATTACTTAACAATGGAGTCATGGTACAAGTATTGTATGACTTCGAACTAGCAAGGCAAGTCGACGGCCTTAAAAAATCGATGCAAGAAGATAACGATGACTATATTTTTACAGTCACTGAAAACAACTCTGACATCGCAATGCTGCTAATAGAAAAATCAGGAAAACTCTATATCAACGAGCGAGCAAGAGAAAAATTAAAGACTTTTTGGCTTACCGCATATGAAAAAAATATACAAAGATTAATACCCATGTTTACAAAACAGTTTCTGGAAGGAGAATTACCATTCGCTGGTGTCAAAGAAAAGTTATTATGAATCACTTAATCTATTACAATACCTTCGCCAATTTTGGATTTTGGTCTCAATTCGATGAAAATCAGCTTAGGCGGATATAGTTAAATCAATGACTTGGTTATGCTTGAGGCATGATTTTCAACTGACCCTATCCGTTTGGCGAAGGTATTGCTATTAGAAACGGAATACTTCTTTTGAAAATCACTTTCAAACTCTATGAAATTACTCGCAACAAATAATTCCGCTATCGAACAAGCCGTAAACCTACTAAACCAAGGCCTCCTAGTCGCCTTCCCTACCGAAACCGTTTACGGTTTAGGAGCAGATGCCAGCAACCCAAAAGCTGTAGCACGTATTTTTACCGCTAAAAGCAGACCCGCAAACCATCCGCTAATCGTACATATTGCCGACAGTGCGTGTTTATCCGATTGGGCAGAAGAAATACCCGATGCCGCCCTAAAACTGGCCGAACGTTTTTGGCCAGGCCCTTTAGCCATCATATTAAACAAAAAATCTCATGTACCTTTGGCGGTTACCGGTGGCCAACAAACGGTAGGCTTGCGCGTACCCAATCACCCCGTTGCATTACAGTTATTACGTGAATTCGGTGGCGGCATTGCCGCACCCTCCGCAAACCGGTTTTGTCGTATCAGCCCGACACAGGCGCAACATGTTGCAGAAGAATTGGGCGATGCAGTGGATTTGATTCTGGATGGTGGTGCCTGTCAGATTGGCGTTGAATCCACCATTGTTGATTTAAGCGCCGCCACGCCACGCTTACTCCGGCACGGTCAGATTACCGCCTTGCAAATCCAGGAAGCCCTACAAACCGAACTGATAATTCCAGACAGCTTAAAACACCCGCAATCCGAAGAAATACGCGCACCCGGCATGATGGCCGTTCACTACGCCCCGCAAACAACCACCCTGCTTTGTCCTGCTGAACGCTTACAAAACGTTATTGATCGCCTCATCGCTGAAAATAAAAAGATTGGCGTAATGACGTATCAATCTGTCATAACGGAAACTGGCAAAATCAAGGTCTTACGTATGCCCGAAGCAGTGGATACCTACGCGCAGTACATGTACGCATCACTACGTGAGCTGGATCATCAACAATTCGATATGATCGTCGTGGAACAACCACCGGCCACCGAAGCATGGCGGGCGATTAATGATCGTTTAAATAAAGCGACTGTGGCGTATCTTTAAGCACTGCATTGGTCTTGGGTTTACAGATTTGGCCAATCGGGAAATGACAACTGAAACAGCTGCCTTTGCCCAAATCGCTGGTGATGACCAAACGCGCATCGTGGCGCATTAAGGCATGTTTGACAATGGCAAGACCCAGGCCGATACCGGGAATTTTTTTGCTGCGCTTTACCTCAATGCGATAAAAGCGCTCTGAAACCCGTGGTATGTCGGTCGCAGCAATACCTTCTCCTTGATCCTCAACAGACAGTATGACCGCTTCCTCCGTCTGATACCAACGGACTTTGACGGGCGCATCTTCCGGTGAATACTTGAGCGCATTGCTCAGCAAATTGCTGAAAGCACTGCGCAACGACGACTCCTCGCCTACAATATGCACCTGGGTATCCAAAACCAGCTCTATTCGGCCAGCATTATCCAGCATGTCACTGCTTTCCTTGCAGATCTGCGTTAACAAGGCCGGCACATCAATACATTGGGTTTTGCGCTGCTGCGTTTCCAGGCGCGTCAATAACAACAGATCATCAACCAGGTTTTGCATACGTTCGGTTTGTGCGTACATTTGCCGCACGGAATTGCTCAATAACGGCGATAGGCCATCGTCCATGTCTTGCAGGGTTTCAAGATAGCCCCTCATCACCGTTAAGGGTGTCCTCAGCTCGTGCGAAACATTGGCGACAAAATCTTTACGCATACGCTCCATTTTTTTCAGCTGCGTGACATCCTGCGCCAACAGCAGGCGCAATCCCGCGCCGTAACTGACAACACGCACAGCCAGGGTAATCTGGCTGTTAACAGGAGAAGGCAGGATAACCGCCTCCTCATAATTGCCGGATTTCAGGTAACGGATAAACTCAGGAAAACGAATCAAATTGGGAATGCGCTGACCTTTATCAGACTGTTGTAGCCCAAGCACACTCCGGGCGGTCTTATTGGCCCATTCGATTTCATCGTTGGCGCCCAAAACAACCGCAGCATCGGGCAGTGCTTCGGTGGATTGCCGAAACTGGTCAATCACTTTGCCGAGCTTTTTTTTGCGGCGCTTTTCGCTCTTTTTAAGGCGATAAACGTGGTAGTAGATTTCTTCCCAAACACCGGTCGTTTTTGGGTACTGGCTACGTCCACCCAGCCTTATCCACCTTTCGAAACGGTTGATTTGAAAAATCTGATGAACTAATAAAGCCAGTGTCAGTAGCAGCAATAAGGGTATGAACAAACCCGTTAATCCACCCAAAACCAATACCAGCAAAAACAGCAGAAATGCCGAGGTAAATTCCTTTTGCCAAATACCCATTGGATTTTATCTAGTGAGATGTAGCGGTCGTAACAACGGCTGCTGAAGCCGTTGAATCGGTCAAAGAGAACTTGTAGCCGAAGCCCCGTACCGTTTGTAACAAGTCACCACGTCCGTATTCATCGAGAATTTTCCGAAGGCGGCGTATATGCACATCAATGGTACGCTCTTCAATAAAAACACTGCGTCCCCAAATTTGGTCGAGCAATTGACTACGGCTGAATACCTTATCGGGGTGGGTCATAAAAAACTGCACCATGCGGAATTCGGTGGGACTGATTTCAAC
>SBAV01000456.1 GCA_005239965.1 Methylobacter tundripaludum | reverse complement strand
GCTGGACACTCTATCCCCCTTTAGTGTTGCAAACTAAAGCGGCATTTCCATTTGCAGTTTTTTCGGTGCATTTGTTGGGTATTTCATCAATTATGGGTTCAATTAATATTATTGCTACCATTACCAACATGCGGGCGCCTGGCATGACACTGTGGAAAATGCCTATTTTTGCCTGGACATGGCTGATTACTGCATTTTTATTGATAGCGGTAATGCCTGTATTTGCCGGTGCAGTCACCATGTTGTTGACCGACAAATTTTTTGGCACCAGCTTTTTCAATGCTGCTGGCGGTGGCGATCCGGTTCTTTATCAGCATATTTTTTGGTTTTTTGGTCACCCAGAAGTTTATATTCTGATTTTGCCTACATTTGGTATTGCTTCTACCATTATTCCAGTGTTTTCCCGTAAACCTTTGTTTGGCTATGGCTCAATGGTAGGGGCGACTATTGCTATCGCGCTTTTGTCATTTATAGTATGGTCACATCACATGTTTACGGTGGGTATGCCCATCAGTGGCGAGCTGTTTTTTATGTGGGCAACCATCGTGATTGGCGTTCCTACGGGCATGAAGGTGTTTAACTGGGTCGCGACGATGTGGGAAGGGGCGATGACCTTTGAAACACCCATGTTGTTTGCGGTGGCTTTTGTCGTATTGTTCACTATTGGCGGCTTTACCGGTGTGATGATGGCATTAGCACCATTGGATTTTCAGTATCATGACACTTATTTTATTGTGGCGCATTTCCATTATGTGTTAGTGCCGGGCGCTACTTTTATCATCATGGCTGCTGTTTATTACTGGCTGCCTAAGTGGACTGGCCATATGTATAACGAAAAAATTGGTAAGTTACACTTTTGGTTATCGACCATATCTGTCAACATATTGTTTTTCCCACAGCATTTTTTAGGGTTGGCCGGTATGCCGCGTAGAATCCCTGACTATGGGATCCAGTTTTCTGATTGGAACATGATATCAAGTGTTGGTGGGTTTATTTTTGGTGTCAGTCAGTTGCTATTTTTGTATATTGTAATTGATACCATTAGGGGCGGAACGGGTGAAAAAGTGACTAATGAGGTTTGGGAAGGTGCACGTCAGTATGGTGGCGGAGTTGTGGAAGGGTTGGAGTGGACATTGCCATCGCCACCGCCTTACCACACTTTTACTGAACCACCTGTAGTCAAATCAATCGTTTAGTATTAATACGCAGGAGGATGGATTATTTGCACAAATAGTCCATCCATGTACTTTCCCGAAAGCCTAATTGTTAAAATGCACTCAACACCAATAAGCTACCCTTGTCGATGACTGAAAATCTTGCTAAGAAAAACACCAGGCTAGTTCGTATGCTTGTGTTAGTGGCAGTCGCTATGTTTGGCTTCGGTTATGCGTTGGTGCCTTTGTATAATTGGGTATGCGTTGACGTGCTCGGCCTGAAAGATCGTGCAGATCTCGTGCAGTCAGAAGCTGATAAACGTGCGGTAGGTAAAGAAACGGTATATGTCATTAATAAGGATAGAGAAGTTGTCGTGGAATTTGCAACGGTATTGAATGAAGCCATTCCAATGAAATTTCATGCAGAAGTTCAGCAACTGAAAGTCCACCCAGGGCAATATTATACCGTCAATTTTTCTGCCCAAAACACCAGTGACAAGACCATTCGGGCGCAAGCAAAGCCGAGTATATCCCCGGTTGAAGCCACTGATTTTTTTGAGAAAACACAGTGTTTTTGTTTTGTTGAGCAAACGTTTAAGCCCAAAGAAACTAAAATCATGCCAGTACGTTTTGTTGTTAAGCCTGATTTAGCAGAGCAATATAAAAAAATTATGCTCTTATATACATTTTTTGATATAACCGATAAAAAATAGAGGAATACTATGTCTACAAAAGACGCTTATTACATTCCGCATAAAGCCACCTGGCCATTTGTTGGCACTGTCGGGTTGTTTTGCCTGCTGGCTGGATTTGCAAATTATTTAAATGGCTCATCCATGGGTGTATTTTGGATGCTTTCAGGCCTTTTGATATTCATTGTCATGTTGGTAGGTTGGTTTACCATGCAAGCCATGGAGAGTGAATCAGGCACCTTTAATGCTCAAGTAGGTCGTTCCTATCGGATAGGCATGATATGGTTTATTTTTTCCGAAGTGGTCTTTTTTGCGGTTTTTTTCAGTACCTTGTGGTACACCCGTAATTTATCTGTGCCATGGCTCAGCGAAGGCCTGACTAAAGAATTTTTGCATCCTCTGTTTGAAGGCAGTTGGCCAACAAACGGTCCTGATCATTTGGGTGGAAAACTTGTTGATGGTAAAGTCAATGGTGAGTTTGAACCAATGGGCGCATGGGGCTTGCCTTTTGTGAATACCTTGTTACTGTTGAGCAGTGGTGTAACCTGTACCTGGGCGCATCATGGCTTACTCCACGAAAACCGGAACCAGTTGATCAAAGGGCTTATTGCAACGGTTGCTTTAGGTTTGACATTTGTTATATGTCAGGCGATTGAGTACCATGAAGCGTATACCGAAATGGGATTGACCTTGGGCACTGGTATCTACGGTTCTACCTTTTTTATGTTAACCGGGTTTCACGGTTTTCACGTTTGCGTAGGGGCCATTATTTTATCGGTTGTGTTATTCCGCAGCTGGAAAGGTCATTTTAGTCCCGACAACCATTTCGCCTT
>SBAV01000376.1 GCA_005239965.1 Methylobacter tundripaludum | reverse complement strand
TGTAAAGCTTCATTAATGCCTCATAATTCGTCCTGTAATAAGTACAAAATAAGAGGCAAAAGATGGCAAGCATTGATTTTTTACAGCAAGTGATCAGCGAAGACGGCCTGATAATCACAGGCACCCTAGCAAAAGTGTTGCATATTACAAAAACTGATTTGGCGGAAGTTACCGGTTTATCCCTGGATTCCGTATCCAAAAGCGCACGGATAAAAAGCCACAAAACTCAAACGCGGCTGAGGGACACCGTTGAAATAATCAATCGAGTTTCAGAATGGTCAGGCGGTATTGGCAGGGCTTTTGCCTGGTTTCGCTCGCAACCGTTACCTTCTTTTGGCGATAAAACGGCAGAAGAATTGGTCAAAGCGGGACATGCGGAGGCTGTTAAAGCTTATTTAGCGCGTATTGCTGCGGGTGGTTATGCTTGATCCCGCGCATTCATTTTGAAGGTATTGTTTACCGCGCCCATCATCCAAAGTGGGCTTACACGCCGCTTTCAGGTGAAAGCGCCAAGCAGTATGGTGGGCGCTTTAATCGTCCTGGCATTCCTGCCCTGTACACCGCGTTAGACTTTACCACCGCCTGGCTGGAAGCGCAGCAAAGCTTTCCCTTTAAACCGCAGCCGATGACACTGGTGGCTTATCAGGTTGATTGCACCGATGTTGTTGAATTGCACGACCCAGCCATTCAACAGCTTTTAGGCATAACCGCCAGTGAATTAGCCTGCGCCTGGGAGCTATTGGCGTTAGACAAACAAATACCACCCACTTGGTTATTGATGGATCGATTGCTGGCAGAAGGTATTGCCGGAATTGTAGTTAGAAGTTTTGCCCCAGGTTGCACGGAGACTAATCGTAATCTGGTGCTATGGCAGTGGGGAACAATTAAGCCTCATGCGGTTCAGGTGATTGATGATTTGAATCGTTTGCCGAATAATAGGAATTCGTGGATGGTTTAGCATTGTAGAACAAGTGCATAGTAGAAAACCTTATTCATCATCCTCTTCAAACACTTCCCGCAAATCAATCTGACAATCAGGAAACAACTGCGGAGTGGCAATATCTTCGCCGGAATACATGTTCAGTAACTGGTATTTTTCGCCCTGCTCATCCAAAACAAACTGATGCACCGCCCTTTCACCCGGATACACCAGCCAATATTCCTTTACTCCACTTTCTTGATAGAGTTGGTACTTGATCTGCATTTCCTTTTTGGAATTGCCCCGCGATAAAATCTCGATAATCCAGTCCGGCGAACCCAAACAGCCTTTAGTATCAATCTTGGCTTTATCGCAAATCACGCACAGATCGGGCTGCACCACTGAATAAATGTCTCGATTGGCAATAATGGATTTTTTGCGGTCGTACAAACGCACATCAAATGGCGCGGCATAAGCTTGACACTGTTTTTGTTTAAAAAAAACAAACAAGGCTCCACCCAAGCGCCAAGAAATACCTTGATGCTCTGAACTCGGCGCTGGACTCATCGCCATAATTTTGCCCTTAATCAACTCAACGGCATCGTCAAACTGCCAGGTCAGATAATCGGCATACGTGTAAGTACCGTTTAAATCCAGCCTTGATAGATCAGTTATAGCCATACATCACCTCATTGTTCTAAAAATTAGTGTCGCTCATCAAGTAGCAAACTAAAAGGTTCCACACTAACTTTATCACCCACATTGACACCTGTACATTCAGACGGCAAAACAATGTAGCAATTAGCGCGACTCATTGAACTAAGCATATTTGAACCCTGCGCCCCAGACGAAACCACCAAAAAGTTACCGTCATCATCCTGACTTAAAATACCGCGTTGAAAATCCTGCCGCCCAGCCGCTTTTTTAAGCAGACTGTTACAAGTCGCCGTAATTCTAAGCGCTTTACTGGGTGACTCTCCCGCCAATTTCCGCAACGCTGGCGCAACAATTTGCTGAAAAGTTGCCAGCACCGATACCGGATTACCCGGTAAACCAAAGAAATAGCTCGTGGCTATTTTACCAAATGCTAACGGTTTGCCGGGTTTTATGGCGATTTGCCAAAAGTTGACTTCCCCACAACGCTCCAAAATTTCTTTGACATAATCGGCCTCACCAACCGAAGCGCCGCCTGTGGTAATCACCACATCATAGGCTTTTGAAGCCGTAACCAAGTTGTCTTCCAGTAACTGTTTATCATCAGGAATAATGCCCATATCCGTTGCCATAACATTCGCATCGGCCAACAAGCTTTGTAACGTGTAACGGTTGCTGTCGTATATTTTGCCGGATGTGAGAGGCTGATCGAGCGTCACCAGTTCATCGCCAGTAGAAAAAAACGCGACTTTCAACGCCCGTTTAACAGGCACTTTCGCAACACCTACCGAAGCCAATAAGCTGATGTCCGATACCGTCAATTTTTTAGGCAAAGTGATTAGGCAACTGCCTTGCTTAACATCTTCGCCAATTTCCCGGACATTTTGATGAACCGATGTATGCTCAGGGAACAGGATAGTTTTGCCATCAACTTGCACCTTTTCTTGCATGACGACAGAATCAGTTTCGGGCGGTAGTACCGCGCCGGTAAAAATCCTAACGCATTGACCTTTTTGCAACAGTCCTTGGAAGGGTTTTCCCGCCCAGGATATGCCAATACATTCCAAATCAAATGCCCCCTGTGTGGGTTTATCCGCACTGGCAAACGCATAGCCATCCATCGCCGAATTCCTGTCGAATGGCATGTTGATGGGGGAATAAATCGGCTCAGCAAGAATACGCCCCAGCGCTTTGTTTAATAGGACGGTTTCTGATTGTTCAATCGGTTGTATGGCTTGCCTTATTCTGTCTAAAGCTTCAGTGATAGTCAGTAAGGGTTTGGATTTAGGCGCGTAGCAATCTTGCATGGTATCGGGCATTAGTTTAGATAATTCATTTCGGTATTAGGATTTGAAAAATCACCCGCCTCAATGATTATTCCACTATTTGCATCAATAAGATATTTGATGTTGACGCTATCATCTGCGGTATGTAGGTAAAACTCATAGGCAAGCACAGGTTGTTGTTTGCTGTTTACATGAACAATGAGTGTGAGTTCCGATTTTTCAGCAAAAATTTTCTTTTGTTTTTCAGTAAAAATTGGGAATGATCGCCCATTTTTATTAAGAATTTTCTGTAATTTTTGTAGCGCATCCTCTTGTACTATATCGATAACATCCGCTTTTGATAATAACGGCGTGGTGAAAATATTAATGTTAGGCTGATAATGATTAAATACACCATCAATAATGCCATTTTCATTCACTGTAACCATGACATATTTGTTTGTAACAGGTATGCTGTTAAAAGTCTGTACAAAGGGTACAACGCAACAATATGCTGTCCCTCCGCTGCCATAATCGCGGACTTCCTCAACAGTTAAATCATCTAAATCGGGAGGTATTTGAAAAAGACTGAAATTGGTTTTCAAGAAATTGATTGCGATGTCTTTTTTTATTTTATCTGGGGTTAATTTTTTATTTGATGATGAAGGGGAATTGCTTGATTTATTCTGTGTGTCTCTAACCATCGATTTTAAAGCAGTGCCTTGCTTATTCCATTCAACAAGCCAATTTCCACCAAGCTTCTGTTTTAGTTGATTTACTGACTTTTGTGCAATAGCGCTGGGTGCGTGTCGTCCAGCACTTTTATCTTGCTGAGCCATAAATAAACCTATTAATGGATTAACCAAATGCCTTTCAACATCTCGTTTTAACCGAAGGTCTTCTGCGTGTCCTGTTACAGAAAAAATAAGCATCGTCAGTGTGGCGATTATTAATGTTTGTTTGAACATGATTTAATCAACAGTTATTGAGGAAGTGGTAGTAGAACCACCAAGAATTTGAGATTCCGATCCGCTCAGAATTTCCCCACTATGGGCATTAATTATTTTTGTGGAACTTTTGTGCCGATCGATTTGCAGCGTTAATTGGTAAGCAAGAAAAGGCATTTCTTTTTCATTGGTATAAATAGCTAATTCGACAAAAGAGTCTTTTGTCATATATGCACGCAGCTCTTTAGGCGAAGTTAGAAGATGCCAATTCTCCATTTTGCCAGAAGCGTCAGGCATTTTTATTCCCATTTGTAATGGGTTTTTAAGCACTTCTTCTATAAGCACATCAATAACATCATCTTTTGATAACGTTGGTGTTGTGGAAATATGGATATTAGGTAAATAAGAATTATAGACAGCATAAAGTCCTTCTATTCCATCAATGCAAATTGTTATGGATGTTGCGCCTCCAAATTGTGTAAAAACAGGCAACCCGTAGTACATTTGT
>SBAV01000116.1 GCA_005239965.1 Methylobacter tundripaludum | reverse complement strand
CGCCAACTTTCCCGCTCATGCCCTGATCGTAGACACTTTCTAAAAAAACCTTCATGCCATCTTTTTCAGAAAACACGCCGATCATCTGACCTTTTAGATCAACAACCGGCGCAGAGGTGATCTTATGATCCAGTAATTTCTTGATGGCATCAATCACATTGGTGTCTTTGGTCAATGTGACAATTCTTTTGGTCATATAATCTTCTACAACAATTTTTGCTAGCATAACGAACTCCTCATTTTTGTTGTTCATTACCAGCAGCCCGCCCCGTTAAAAAACGGGCAAACCACCTGTCATTCTTTTATGTACTGTATTACAAATCATCCCTGAGTTAAATGAGTTTCTGCTTCCAGTTTTTTTCTTTTTTCACATTTTTCAACACAAACGCAATTGGCGCTATTAACTCCGCCACAAGACCCCTTAATGGCGCGTCTTCCAAACATAACGCCTATCGCCATTAAGGCGATAACCACCAACATAACAACGAAAGTTACAAAAAAATAAGTCATAACAACACCTGTATAATAGCAAAATCGCCTGCTTTAGACGATTCTTAAAAATTTCAAAAAATACGTTAGTCCAGCTTTTTTGTAAGTATAACTCAACGACGCCCACGTCCTAGATCCTTGACCTCTTTTAATTGGCCGTTCTCAAAACGCAAATGCTGACGCAACCGGGAACGGCCAAAGTCGTATATCCATTCTTCAACAAGCACCTCTATCTCGCGGTAATGCTCCTGTCCATAATTAAACGCACCACCGGAATAACGCCTGGCGCCACGGTGATGTTGCGTAAAGTCTGCGTAATTGCCAGCAATCCTTGTCTCGTAGTGGGATTCCATGGAATCGGGCTCACCACATACGTCATAAACGTCTTGCTTGAAATCACCCGGCTCAACCACCCAACTGCCACAACGTAAGGCCAACGATGGTTGAGAAAACAGCAAACACAACAAAAAAACAAACCCGTGCAATTCCCTCATTACTCACCGCCTCAATTCATTCTAGTTAAAAGCACCCGACGCTTGAATTTCGATACCCCTTAATATGTTAACGTTTACAGTATGAATACGAGCTGAACTTAGAGTTAGCCTCTAACAAAAAAGCCCTGTACTGAGACAGGGCTTTGATGCTTTAACCATTTACAACAGGCTTAATTTACAAGCCGCTTAACAATAAACGTTAACCGCCAAAATCGTCCAGCATAATGTTTTCAGGTTCTACACCGTTATCCAGCAACATCTTGATAACAGCAGAGTTCATCATTGGCGGCCCGCACATGTAAAATTCGCAATCTTCCGGTGCAGGATGATTTTTCAAATGCTGCTCATACACCACGTTATGAATAAAACCGGTAAACCCTTCCCAATTATCTTCAGGCAGCGGATCAGACAAAGCGACATGCCATTTAAAATTTTCATTTTCTTTGGCCAGCATATCAAAATCTTCCACATAGAACATTTCGCGTTTGCTACGAGCACCGTACCAGAAAGTAATCTTACGTTTAGATTTCAACCGGCGTAGCTGATCGAAAATATGCGAACGCATTGGTGCCATGCCCGCACCACCGCCGATAAATACCATTTCCGCATCGGTTTCTTTAGCAAAGAACTCACCATAAGGTCCTGAAACAATACATTTATCGCCAGGTTTCAAGCTAAATATGTACGATGACATGATTCCAGGCGGCACATTTTCAGGAGCGCGAGGCGGAGGAGTCGCAATACGCACGTTCAACATGATTTCTTTTTCTTCAGGATAAGAAGCCATCGAATAAGCACGCAACGCGGATTCTTTTACAGTAGAGACATAACGCCATAGATTGTATTTATCCCAATCTTCACGGTATTCTTGACCTACATTAAAGTCGCTGTATTTAACCACATGAGGCGGACATTCAATTTGAATATAGCCCCCAGCACGGTAATTAATAGCTTCACCTTCAGGCAATTCTAAAACTAATTCTTTAATAAAAGTGGCAACGTTGTTATTGGATTTAACCGTACATTCCCATTTTTTAATACCAAACACTTCGTCTTCAACTTCGATGTCCATGTCGTACTTCACAGCCACCTGACAAGATAATCGTTCACCGTGTGCCGCTTCGCGCTTGGTAATATGGCTCAATTCAGTAGGCAAGATTTCACCGCCACCAGAATTAACTTTCACCTTACATTGGCCACAAGTACCACCACCGCCACAAGCAGAAGATACAAATAGACCATTGTCAGCCAAAGCGCCTAATAGTTTAGAACCGACGGGGACATGGATTTTCTTTTCATGATTGATTAAAATTTCAACGTCACCTTCGGCAACTAACTTCTTTTTTGCGCCAATAATGCCAAATACCAGCGCAATCACGAACCCCGTGAAAATAATAATCCCTAAGATAATTTCCAGCATGAGTTACCCTTCTTAAAGTTGAATGCCAGAGAAAGCCATGAAGCCAAGCGACATCAGACCTGCAGTAATAAAAGTAATACCTAGGCCTTGCAAACCTGCGGGTATGTCACTGTATTTAAGTTTTTCGCGGACACCCGCCATTACGGTAATCGCCAATGCCCAACCCAAGCCACTACCAATGCCATAAGTAACGCTTTCACCAAAGTTATAATCGCGCTCAATCATGAACAAACTGCCGCCCAAAATGGCGCAATTCACCGTAATGAGTGGCAAAAAGATACCCAAGGCAAAGTACAAGGCAGGAAAAAACTTATCCAAAACCATTTCCAGAATTTGTACTAAAGCAGCAATCATGCCGATGCAGCTTAACAAGGCCAAAAAACTTAAATCAACACCTTTAATGCCCATCCAGGATAACGCGTCTTCTTGCAACAAGGCATGATAGACAAAATTATTGGCCGGAACGGTAATGGCTTGCACAATCATGACAGCAATGCCTAGCCCCATCGCCGTCGAAATCTTCTTCGAAACCGCAATGAACGTACACATGCCCAAGAAAAAGGACAGCGCCAGGTTTTCAATAAAAACCGCTTTTACAAATAAACTAACATAAGCTTCCATCAGTGATGCCCCCCTTCACCGTGCGCTATATCCATAATCTTAAAGTCTATTTTTTCCCGTTGTTCTGGCTTCCATTGACGCACAGACCAAATAATCAAACCAATGATAAAAAACGCACTGGGTGGTAGCAACATTAAGCCATTCGGATCGTACCAGCCACCGTCTTTGGTTAGTTTGAAAACTTCAAAACCCAGTAATTTTCCAGAACCCAAGGTTTCCCTGAAAAAAGCGACAATGATTAGAATCAAGCTGTAGCCCGCGCCATTGCCGATGCCATCCATAAAACTTTCCAACGGTGGGTTTTTCATGGCATAGCCCTCAGCACGACCCATTACGATACAGTTGGTAATAATCAAGCCAACAAATACCGACAACTGCTTGCTGACATCGTAAGCCACCGCTTTCAGTATCTGGTCAACCACGATCACCAATGACGCGATAATGGTCATCTGGACAATGATACGGATACTGCTGGGAATATGGTTTCTGATTGCACTGATGGCCGCACTGGAAAATGCGGTCACCAAAGTCAGTGCCAGTGCCATAATTAAGGATGTGGACATCTGTGATGTTACCGCCAAAGCTGAACAAATGCCCAACACCTGCAAGGTGATGGGATTGTCATTGACCAATGGGGTAATCAATACCTTTTTGGTTTCCTCATTCAGGATTTTGTTTTTTAGGCCATCGTTTATAACTGCGCTCATGACTTGGTTTCCTTTAGCTTAACTGATCTTACTTTTTTCAAATACAGGGAAAAACCTTCATCGCTTGCCCAGTATCTGATCAAGTTGGTAACACCGGTACTGGTTAATGTCGCACCGGCCAATCCGTCAACTTCATAGAGCGCTTCTGGCTTACTGTTATCAACGACACCTTTAATCAAATGTAGGGCAGGTTCGCCCAACTCGGCTTCTTCAACCGTACCCTTATCAAAGCCATGTTGAGCGGTTTCCGCATAAACTTTTTTGCCTTTCCACAAAGCACGCCATTTGGGATTAACCACTTCACCACCCAATCCGGGCGTTTCGGCTTGATCGTAAAAATTGATACTCTGTACGGTTTGGCCATCAGCATCCAGTGACAAAAAGCCATACAGCGTTGACCACAAACCATAACCATTGATCGGCAAAATAATCGACTTAATTTTCTCACCGTCTTTGACTAAAAAAACCTTAGCCAACTTAGCTTTAACCCTGATATGGGCAATATCTTTGTCTTTAGGGATTGCTACACTTTGCGCAGGATCTTTGGCAGCCTTACGTTGATCATAAGCATTGGCATCAACATTGTCGACATAATCGCCGGTTTCCAGATTGACGATTTTTGGCTCAATACGTTCTGAAAACGCCTTGTCAATGTCTGCGCCCTCTTCCAGCAAACCGGCCACATCAAGGATATTCTTTTTCATATCCAGTGATTTGTTGTAGACCTGCAAGGGTTTTAAAGCCACAGCGCCAAATGACACCAAGACCGCACAAACCAAGCAAAGTGCAACAGCAATGGCTATCGTCTTTTCCAGGCTATCATTGCCTAAAGCAAGAATTTTGTCTCGGTAGGCCTTAAATTTTTGATAATGTTCACACTTATCAAGTGCGATACAGAATTTTTGGTATTGCTCACACTTAAGCATGACGTTTCATCCTCCGTCTAATATTTGCCTGCATAACAAAATAATCAATGGTTGGGGCAAACATGTTGGAAAATAAAATGGCCAGCATAATGCCTTCTGGAAACGCTGGGTTGACAACACGAATTAACACCGTCATCACACCAACCAAACCGCCGAAGATCCAGCGCCCGGTATCGGTCATGGCGGCACTGACAGGATCAGTAGCCATATACACCATCCCGAAAGCAAAACCACCCATGGTCAAATGCCAATACCAAGGAATAGCAAACATAGGATTAGCATCGCTTCCAAGGATGTTAAACACCAGAGACATGATTACCATACCGGCAAATACGCCACCGATAATGCGATAAGAAGCCACACGGGTGTAAAGCAAAAACGCAGCGCCAATTAAAATGGCTAACGTAGAAGTTTCGCCCAAACAACCTGGCTCAAAACCAAAAAAGGATTGCATCCAGCTATAGCCAGCTGCATGAACTGCGTCAAGCCCACCATTAGCCGCTAAAGCTAATGGTGTTGCAGCGGTATAACCATCCACAGCAACCCAAACCGAATCACCTGAAATAGAAGCAGGATAAGCGAAATATAAAAAAGCACGACCAGTCAAGGCAGGGTTCAAAAAGTTTTTACCCGTACCACCGAAAACTTCTTTACCAATAACAATGCCAAATGAAATACCCAACGCAACCTGCCACAATGGCATATCGGGTGGCATAATCAATGTGTACAACATTGAAGAAACCAGAAAACCCTCGTTGACTTCGTGGCCGCGCACGGTAGCAAACAACACTTCCCAAACGCCGCCAACCGCTAGTGTTACGATGTAAATAGGGAAAAAGTACAACGCGCCATGAACCATATTGGATAACGGGTTCATGGTGTTGTAACCAAACACCGACATGATGATACTGCGCCAGTTATCTATTTTTGCCAAACCCATAACTTCCATGGCATGGTTGGCCTGATATCCGGTGTTGTACATCGCCATCAACACACAAAAGAATGTGGCGATAACCACAAAGGTCATAGTCCGCTTTAAATCATTGCCATCACGTACGTGTGTTTTGCCGCGCGTCACATCGGCAGGTGTATATATAAAAGTATCAACCATCTCATACAGACCGTAATACTTTTCAAATTTGCCGCCTTTTGCAAAATGCGGCTCTATGCTATCTAAAAAATCTCTGGCCGACATTATCCTTCCTTCTCAATTTTAGTTAAATTGGCCCTTAGTACGGGAGCGAAATCATGCTTACCGGGGTCTACAAAAGTAAAGAGCGATACATCTTCCTCATCAAGTTCCAAGCAACCCAATAATTGAGCCTGATCTGAATCCCCTATAACCAAAGATTTCAATAGCGGTGTGGATAAGATGTCCATAGGCATAACCGTTTCATAAATACCGACAGGAACAATGGCCCTGTTACTGCCATTCTTATCGGTCGTTAATGGAAACTTACGCCCCTTCTTTCGATCTACGCTGGACGTATAAACATCAAGCGCTGAATATTTATCCTTTCCGGGCACAATCCAGCCGAAAAATTCACGCGCCCTACCTTCCAGTAACGCCGAAACCTGATTGCTGTAGCATCCCAAATAATCTGCCCAATCTTTTGCCTGGTGCCCATACAGGACAGAACCGGAAATAACCCGATTTTCTACCGCTTCCAATTGACCAGCAACCAGATCGCTGATGTTGGCACCAACGCGCGTACGAATCAAACGAGGTTTTTTTACCGTAGGCCCAGCTAAAGACACGACCCTTTCAACGTTCAACTTGCCCGTAGCAAACAATGCCCCTATTGCGATAACTGCTTGATAATCCACATACCACACAAATTTATCTATGCTGACAGGATCAATAAAATGAATGTGCGTACTGGGCAAGCCCGCTGGATGTGGCCCTGAAAATTCCGCAACCGCCACAGAAGTATTGCTAGCCACCGGAATATCAGCGCCAGCAGCTTTACAGACGTAAGTTTTGCCTTCCGTCAGTTTGGCGATAACAGCCAAACCATTTGCAAAATCGCTAGCACGCGTCTTGATAACCACAGATGGGTCGGCAGCCAAAGGGCGTGTATCAATAGCCGTAACAAAAATACTCTTTGGCGTACTGTCAACGGCCGGAATCTTGCCATATGGACGCGTACGAAGAGTAGTCCACAAGCCCGATGCCAGCAAATTGGCCCTGACCTGATCAGCGGTTAACGCACCAAGTTCAGAATCTTTTACACTTAGGAAAGATTCTTGCTCATCGCCTTGCAATTCAATAACCACAGACTGCAAAGCACGTTTTTCGCCGCGATTTATTGATTTAACAATACCAGCGCCCGGCGAGGTAAATAGACACCCAGGATTTTTCTTGTCAGAAAAGAGAACTTGACCAAGTTTTACCTTGTCCCCTTCGCTAACCATCATAGTAGGTTTCATACCCACATAATCCATACCCAAGATAGCAACAGACTTAACTTTATTGCCATCCTCAATAACTTGTTTGGGTTCCCCGGTTATGGGCAAATCCAAACCCTTTTTAATAAAAAATTGCATTTTAATAAGCCTGCTCTCCAAACCCAATTGCGGCAAAATCAATACCCTTCGTTTGACAAAAAACAAAAGGCGTATTAAGACGTAAAACGTCGGTATTACATCATAAAACCAGTATATTCTCAACAAAAGCAGGAAAGCCCAAGGTGATTTTGACATTCTCAATGAGGCCAGATAAAAGCTATCAATAAGCAGCAAAGACTGTGACATCAGGGCAAACGCCCCAACCTTTTTAATCACAATAACATCAATAAGCCATGTTTTTTGTCTCAGCTTTATGTATTTATCATGTTGATTTTAAATTATTTTTTATTTTAATACGGCACCCCAGATTGCGGCGTTATAGATTAACCATTAAAAATGATAGCATCCAACTCAATTGTAAATATTTTTGTGTCTATTTCTTTTACATTTAAAATAAACTTTACAAAATGGTGGCTTATTAGAAGCGCATGGTTCCATGCCTGTCCGCCGCCCCGAAAAAGCTGTCGTTTTTTTTTACAATTGCTGCTAGCAAATAAAAATAACACTATAGTAAACATATAGTTATAAAATGGCACAAACATTGCTTGCCAACCCATAACATGTAGCATGATTTCATGTTATTTGTTTAACGTAAGGAGTCCACCTAAATGAATACTAAAAAAATGCTCGCTTTGGCTATGTTTGCCTTCGGGCTATTCTTTAATGCGCGATCTTATGCAGGTATAATTGTTATTGATGACTTTTCTGTCGGCCAACGTTTGGTAAAAGATAATAAGGTAAACGGCTCAGCAGTTTCTGCTACGAATACGGTGCGCACGCTTAGCCATAACTTGCTTTCGCTCGACCCATCAGCCCAGAGCGCAGTGAAAATATCATACGGCAAGCTAGATATAAATAATGGCATAGGCGCAAACAGTGAAGTCACTATTTCATGGCTCCTCAAAAGCGGAGTATTGTCTGAAGCCAGCAATGCCGCATTTGACTTTACCGCTGTTAAAACTGATGGCAATCCGGCCAACTTAAAATTTTTATTGAATAATGCAGAGTTAGTTGAATTCAATATCCCTACCAATACTGATAAGTCCATGTCGTTTGCCCTTACTCCCGACCAACTGCTTGCCATTAACGGCGGAGGGACTCTTGCGCTGGAGATCAATGGCGCATCGGGCTGGGATTTAGGGATGGATGCGGTCAGTTTTTCTGTTGATAATCAAGCAGCAAACGTTCCAGAACCCGCTCTGATGGGATTGGTGGGCATTAGCTTGACAGCACTCAGCTTTGTACACAAAAAAAGACGAGGCTGATTGATTCTACTTTGTTAAATCACATCCAACCGATTGGTTTTGGTTACATTTTGATTTAACAAAGTAGAATTGAACGCCATTCCAAATTATTCGATTTTCCTCATCAGCTCCCATCAATTCATTTATTCGCTCCAAAAACGCGACGTAAGCCGCCAACTCGATATCATCTCCAGCTTACATCACTACTCAATCACCTGAAAAAACGTTTCACCCTCTTTAATCATCCCTAATTCGTCACGAGCCCGCTCTTCAATGGCTTCTTGGCCTTTTCTTAAATCCAGAACCTCGGCATAGAGCGCCTGATTACGTTCCTTCTTTTCTGTAACCTGACTATTCAGCTCTTCAAGCCGTTGCTGGTAAGCTTTAATCTGTGCAATGCTGGCATCGCCATCCCACAATCGGTATTGGAGATGGCAAATCAGCAGCAACATAATAAACATCAAAATTTTCATAGGCTAGACCGACAAGGAGAGGCATACATGATGAACACCTCCCTTGTTCTCAATCAGGTTCTACAGCATTCTAAATGCACTGCGTCCTGCATATTTAGCAAGACTACCCAGCTCTTCTTCAATTTTCATCAATCGGTTGTATTTGGCCACGCGGTCAGAACGGCTTAATGAACCTGTCTTGATTTGCCCGGTGCCGGTCGCAACGGCCAAATCAGCAATGGTCGTATCTTCGGTTTCACCGGAACGATGGGAAACGACCGCAGAATAACCCGCTTTATGCGCCATATCAATCGCCGCCAAAGTTTCGGTCAATGTGCCGATTTGGTTAACTTTAATCAGAATGGAATTGGCGATATTTTTTTCAATGCCTTTCTTTAAAATCGCAGGATTGGTAACAAACAAATCATCACCCACCAACTGAATACGTCCACCCAATTTCTCAGTCATGCCCTTCCAGCCATCCCAGTCATTTTCATCAAAACCGTCTTCAATACTGATAATGGGGTATTTGTTAACCCAATCGACAAAGAAATCTGCCATTTGTTCTGAACTGTAGGTTTTGCTTTCTGAAGCCAGATCATAAATACCATCATGATAATATTCGGAAGCCGCAGCATCCAAGCCCAAATAAATATCTACCCCTGGCTTGTAACCCGCTTGTTCAATGGCTTGCAGAATAACGCTGATTGCTTCTTCGTTAGACGACAGATTAGGTGCAAAACCGCCTTCATCACCGACAGTGGTTGCCAAGCCTTTTGACTTTAATACTTTGCTCAAGTTATGGAATACTTCCGCACCGTAACGGATGGCTTCACGGAAAGTTGGCGCACCGACTGGCAAAATCATGAATTCTTGCAGATCAACGCTGTTATCGGCATGAGAACCACCGTTGATGATGTTCATCATCGGCACTGGCATGATGAATTCGCCAGACTTATTCAAATAACGGTATAAAGGCAGGTTTTTTTCTTTGGCCGAAGCATGTGCCGCTGCCATAGACACTGCCAACATGGCGTTAGCGCCTAAACGGGCCTTGGTATCAGTGCCATCCAGAGCGATCATTTTATTGTCAATACTGGCCTGATCTTCGGCATCCATACCAATAATGGCTGAACGGATTTCAGTTTTTACGTTATTGACCGCATTCAGCACGCCTTTACCCAGATAACGGGCTTTGTCGCCATCACGCAATTCAATGGCTTCACGTTCGCCAGTTGAAGCACCGGAAGGTACCATCGCACTGCCGACAACGCCAGATGCCAGCACTACATCGGCTTCCAGGGTTGGGTTGCCGCGTGAATCTAAAATTTCTCTTGCTCTAATATCAACGATATTGCCCATGTTAGTGTTTTGCTCCAAAAGTAAAAATAAAAGCAACGCTGTATTGCGCCGCATAAAGGGTTGAAATTATTGTGTAGGGTATTCAGTAAATTAGCTCATCGATACGATGCCATGTTAAATTACATATCTTTAAACAGTGTGACTAAATCAATCGCCAAATCAGGAAATAAAAAAGGTTCTGCCACATCATCGCCGGCATAACTATTGACCAACTGGTATTTCCGGGTATCGTCATTCAACACAAATTGCTGGATAATCTCCTCGTAAGGATAGACCAGCCAATATTCTTTTACGCCGCTTTCTGCATAAAGTGTGTGCTTAATCTTGACATCTTTTTTGGCTGTACCCTTGGATAAGATTTCAATAATCCAATCCGGCGCACCGTTACAGCCTTGCTCATCCAACTTGCCAGCATCGCAAATCACACAAATATCCGGCTGCACAACCGTGCTGATGTCTTTGTTGGCCAACAGGGATTTTTTGCGGTCGTACAAACGCACATCAAACGGTGCTGAAAAGACCTGGCAAGTCTTGTTTTCAAAATGATTAAACAAGCGACTACTCAAAATAATTGACAGTTTTTGGTGCTTAACATTAGGCGCAGGCGACATTAACTGTACCTTGCCTTTAATTAATTCTACCGCGTCCACAAACTGCCATGTCAAATAATCGGCGTAACTGTAATCAGCCGTTAAATCGAGCTGGGACAATTGAGTAATTTTAGCCATGATACTGCAAGTACATTACAACGTGGTTTCAATCAAAGGTTGTGCCTTAACAGCATTATCCAAAATTAATAAGGTTTCCAGCAACTCTTTCATACGGCGCAATGGCCACGAATTGGGGCCGTCACTTTTGGCTTCACTAGGATTAGGGTGGGTCTCCATAAACAACCCCGCAACACCGACCGCCATTGCAGCCCGCGCCAATACCGGCACAAATTCACGCTGGCCACCTGAACAGGTACCCTGACCGCCTGGCAATTGTACGGAGTGGGTGGCATCAAATACCACGGGGCAACCTGTATCGCGCATCACCGCCAAGGAGCGCATATCAGACACCAAATTGTTGTAACCGAAAGAGACACCGCGTTCGCACACCATAATCTGTTGGTTGCCGGTGGCCTGGGCTTTTTTGGCCACATGCACCATATCCCACGGCGCCAAAAACTGGCCTTTTTTAATATTGACCGCAATGCCCTGTGAAGCCACGGCCTGGATAAAATTGGTCTGGCGGCACAAAAACGCGGGGGTCTGCATCACATCCACCACCGCCGCAACTTCTGCCAAGGGTGTATCTTCATGGACATCGGTTAATACGGGTACGCCAATTTGTTGCTTCACTTTCGCCAAGATATTCAACCCCGTTTCCAACCCCAAACCCCGAAAGCTTTCATGTGAGGAACGGTTGGCCTTATCAAACGACGATTTATAAATGAACGGGATATTAAGCTTGGCAGTCAATTCTTTTAGATAGCCCGCCGTATCAATGGCCAATTGTTCACTTTCTATGACGCACGGCCCTGCTATTAAAAAAAAGGGTTGGTCCAATCCTACTTCAAAACCACATAATTGCATGAATGTTCTCTTGGTTTGCTATTTGTTGTAATGGTGTTTGCAACTGATGATAATTAACCTATCGCCATCTATCTTATAAACCAGGCGATGCTCTTCATCAATACGTCGTGACCAATAACCTTGTAATTCATATTTTAAGGCTTCTGGCTTGCCTAAGCCTTCATAAGGATTTCGGCTAATATCTTTAATCAAACTAACAATCCGCTTATAACATTTTTTATCATCCAGCGCCCATTGACTAAATTCATCAAAAGCTTTGGGTTCAAAGCTAATGTTCATAGCTTGTTTATATCAATATCAATCAGTTGATTATTTTCAACATTTTTAATTGCTTCTAAAAGCCGTGCCTTATTAGCCGGATTACTCAGCAAATAAGCCGTTTCATCTTGCTCAATCTGCGGT
>SBAV01000121.1 GCA_005239965.1 Methylobacter tundripaludum | reverse complement strand
GTGAAGATTGATGCCGAACATACCGGTTTCTGTTCTGGTAGCGATTAAGTTCAATTTATTGTCCCGGTTGTTGTCCCGATAAACGGTAACAGGCCCAAGACGTTGGCACAGCGCCAAATGTGCACTGGGTTGCCCTCTTTTATGAATGTCCAGTTTATAGGCGCCTTTGTATTGACCTTCTTTTAATATCGCCGTACCACCGGAAGAAGCTATCGGGTGGCCTAAATAATAAAGGCTGGGGTCAGTGGTAATATGATAATAATAAATTTCCCAGATGCCACGGAATTTATGGAACACTACCAAGGTATCGTCGAATTTCTCTGGTTTCTGGTCGAGGGAGCGAATGCCGACAATATTCAAATTCCAGTCGATGGTTGGGGTATCATAAATTTGATAGTGTTTGGCATTTAATACATCAATGATTTGTTTTACGGATGGCCTAAACATGATTGTCGCTCCCCTCAGAATTTTTAAATGGAAAACCGAATAAGTTCTGATCGATTATTCCCTTGTACTTTAAGAATATTGCTGCCTTAATTTTTCCAGTAACTTGCCAACATGGATATTCGGTACAATCGCTGGCCCCCAAGTCAAAGTGGTATTGGCCTGGTAATCGGGATCAATGACATTGCGTAGCCGCTGTTCCCGCTCATACCAGTTTCTTTTATCCGTACTGTCGGGGCAAGATGCCATCTGGATATCGCCCCAGCGGAGTTCCGGACAGTGGTAAGGGTCGAAAGACAGCTTGAACAGCCTATCCATGATCGTCGCCAGTGTCAGCGAAACTTCCGCATTGGCGGAATTTCGATAAGTTATCCTTAATTGTGCAGCGCTGTTATTCCAGATGGCTTGGTATTCGCGGACCAGCATACTTGCAGTACCGTTGAACTGGTAGGGGTGATTTCCTTGCGCGACCTTGGCAACGCTAAGATTGATGAAATTGAAAGCCTCCCTGATTTGCGCTTTCAAGCGCGCATCCCGTCCAGGCGTGGAGTAAGACTCCCACTCGCCAGTGGCCCCATAAATATTGTAAGGCAGGCTTGCCGGATGCGGTTTCTGAGGTATACCTTTGGAAACCGCCGTTTTAATCGACTCAACGCGTGCTAGCAATTCGTTGTGAAGTGCCGCCAATTGCTGGCTTAACTCCTTAAGTGGGTCGATCTTAGCACTTCCAGAGGAAAGCATACGCTTGACCCACTGGTGATAATTAAGATCAAAACCATCGACATGATATTTGGCTTGGCATTGACTTTGCGCTGAATCGAAAAATTTTGAAGCCTGATTTGAAGTCAGGGAAAACTGGCCATTACTGCTCGCTTCCTGATGCCGCCAGCGGCGAAATCCCCCCCCTTGTTTACAGGAACCGCGTGATAGATATTCGCCAAAACGCTTGCTGGTCAAGCTGTTGTCAGGATGGCCATCGACAAACCAAACCGTTCCGTCGGCATCTACCTTGGAAACGACCAGAACGTGGCCGTTGGGATCGTAATAAACGACACCGGGTACCACACTGTCACGATTGATTTTTGCCAGGTAGGTATCGGTTTTTTCCATCGTCCAGAAAAAACGAAAAAAACCGCTGTGAACGTTGTTGGTGAGCGCTTTTGCCAGTTTGGAAAAACTGGAATAATTCAGAAACGAGCGCCGCGTGCCCGGCGTGTTGCCATTGGTGTATCGGCCACCGGAAATACTGTAAGTGAAAGAAAACGGCAGCTTTTTTTTGTAGCTGAAATAAGCGCGAAGCACGTAGGGCAAATCGGCACAATCGCTATAGAGTGAACGGTTTTTATCTTCGTCCGAATACAAGGTATTCGCCGCCGGATTTTTTAAACATGCCGCCAGCGTTGAACCTTTCTTAGCAAAGAGATGTTCCACCCACTCGGCAAATTCAGCCTCGTAGCTGTCGTTCCATTGCTGTTTTGCGATCCATGCGCTGCTGGCATCACCCAGGTTGAAATTTGGCATAACTATCTCCTCGCTAATCAAAGTTACAACTGCATATCTAATTTTTAGGGATTAAGGCTCTATTATTCCGTAGATTGCCTTTTTATTTTTTATTTTGCCCCACAGCTGATTGCCATAATCATAATGCCACCATTCATTAGGGTAATTGGTGAAGCCGTTTTTAGTCATGGCATGAAACAGAATCCGCCTGTTTTTTAAGGCCCGTTTGTCAGTTGTATTTAAAATGCCACCTTGTTCGCGTATTCTTTCAAAATACCTTGTTCCAGATTCTTTTATGCTGGCATCAAATTGTGTGCCCAAATGCCGTTCTTGCCAATGACTATCGGCCAAGGTGACATCCACCGCGCCACCGGTAAAATGCAGTGAGGGCCTCAGCGGATTTAAACTGCCTTTGGATGCATATTTTGAGGCTTCTATTTCTATTTCTGATTCACTCAATTCTGGGTTACGGGCTTTAATGCTTTTACACATTCTTTTAAAAATTTCAAGTTGCAATTTGTAGGGCCGCCATCCGTCATAAACAAGAATACTGTAATTTTCTGGCAATTCATCTGCCAAGTTGTGCAACATTTCCGCAACCCTTTTTCTCACATAACAGGTTGACAATGAAAAATTATATTGTTTTTTAAAATAGATATGGGC
>SBAV01000195.1 GCA_005239965.1 Methylobacter tundripaludum | reverse complement strand
GTACTCTTTACCTGCAACGGTTATTCTGCGGATGGCAATTTGTAGTTTTTTAGATTTTCGCTTATCTTTCATTACGTAGCCGCTGCTCACAATTCCTTCGGGTAGCAACTCTGGAAAATGTGCAATGGTATCGTCAATATGATGCCTGAATTTTATGCTGTCTCTCATAAGGCTGGCATAGTCGTCTTTCTCAAAAGGAATACAAATCGTGCGTTTTCCCCGTACATGCATTTTCACGATACACCTCCATGAGGTTAGGTGTAACGCTACGCCTTCTACCTAATTAAATCAATCGAGTGTCAAATTTAAACCGACCCCATAATCCGGTACAATCAGAATATATTGATGTACTGATTCCGCGTGGCGGCAAAGGCTTAATCAAGCGCATTGCGGAAGGTACTCGCATTCCGGTCATCAAACATTACGACGGTATTTGCCATCTGTATCTCGCCGCTGATGCCAACCCGGAGCAGGCGGTCGCCCTCGCCATTAATTCCAAATGCCAAAGCGTGCAGGTCTGTAACGCGCTGGAAACCCTGCTGGTCGATCAACACTGTGCCGAACAGCTGTTGCCGCTGTTGCACGCGGCCTTTGCGGCCAACAACATTGAACTGCGTGGCTGTGAACAGACACAAAAGTGGCTGTCCGATATTCCAGTGGCGACAGAAGAAGACTGGCATAGCGAATATTTGGCACCGATTCTGTCGGTCAAGATTGTTGACGGTATTCAAGCCGCGATTGACCATATCAAGCACTATGGTTCGGGACATACCGACGGGATTGTGACGCAAAGCCTGGCGATGGCCAGCCAATTTGAAGCGCAGGTGGATTCGGCATCGGTGATGATTAACGCCTCGACACGATTGTCAGGTGGCGGCGATTATGGTTTGGGATCGGTGGTTGGCATCAGCACAGATAAGCTTCATGTCCGTGGTCCGGTCGGGCCTGATGAGCTAACCACCTATAAATGGGTGGCTTATGGGGATGGGCATTTAAGAAAATGAACAGTAATGTAGGGCGTATTGGCGGTAGCGTAATACAACGCATGATGGTTTAAAAACATCTATCTCAATACGTTTCACTATTGAGTCCTACCGCGCTACTCATCAAAAAAACTTGATTCAGTTGAGTATTCGCTGTTTATAGCACCAGTAAGCAATGAATCTAATGATTCGCCTTGCTTAAGTTTTTCTACATGGCGATAGCTTAACTTTGCAAATTTCCCTTCAAGACAATTTGGGTCAGTTTGGTAGGTTCTATATTCATGCAGTATGCCTTCGACAGCCTTCAATTTTTTAGATAAAACGGTGCGTTGTGGATTCAGTTTTTCTTTGATGATATGGCTCAATTTTAAAGAAAGCAGCTCGGGATTTGCTAAATAACTTTTAAAAATGGCATTTGTATTGGCTTTTAAATTTTCATGATCAGCGTCAATAAGAGTGTCAATAAAAATATTGTTGATAATAATGACGCTGGCGTTGTCATACGCCTCAATCAGATAGTAATTTCCCGTTGCACCATCAAAATTCAACTCGTAGCTAGGTACTGTATCACCGATGCAATATCTATCTAAAACACAGTTGAGTTTTTTGGTTTGAATTTCTTTGCCTTCGTTAGTATAGAAACTATCGAACATTCCCATTATGTTCTCCTGATTTAATTGCCTAAATGAATTCCGCCCTCACACGTTTTATTTTGTCTTTGCCTTTACCCTACACGGCTAAAAAACGATTTCCAAGCCTTTTTCTTGCACTAAATGCAACAATTTAAGGGCTATTCCGGTCGGGCGTTTTTGACCCACTTCCCATTTTTGCACGGTAGAGACACTGGTATTTAACAGCGCGGCAAATACGGACTGACTGACATTGGCTTTTTCCCGAATTTGTTTGATTTGTTCCGGTTGTAATGGTTCGATAGGCGGCAAACATAAGCGGTCAAATTCCCGCAAGGTGGTTTTATCCATCGCTCCGGCACGATAGAAACCTTGTGCAGTTTGGTGAACCACTTCAAGAATGGCTGATTGATTTTTTTTCATGGCATTCTACCTTGATGAGTTCATTGGCACGTTCCAAATTTTCAATAATTTGAGGCGGGTAATGTAGCAATTCAACAGCTAATCGTTTTAACGCGGCTTGCTCTTTTTGACTAATATTGCTGCGGGTATTTTTTTCAAAACCGAAGACAAAAAACCAGTGACTGCCTTTGTTGGTGGCAATCAATGTGCGAAAACCGCCGCTTTTGCCTTGGCCTTGTTTGGCGATGCGTTTTTTAAACAAACCGCCGCCTAAATCTGCTTCATAAAGTCCGGCTTTCATTTCCTGTACTGCCTGACAAAGCGCATAGGTGTTTAAATCCTGTTTCTTTGCCCAGCTATCAAACCAGTGAGTTTTGTAAATGTACATGTAGCTTGGTTTTAGTTACGCTAATGAACGCAAACTATAGCACTAAGTGCAATCTTTATCAATATGTGAAAAACAGGCAAAAAAGGGTGGTTGAGTTCCATCCTTGGTTGTTTTTGTAATGGATTTCACTGCGTTCTACTCAGCCTACCTCGCTGTATGTCCGTGGTTCGGTTGGGCCTGATGAGTTGACAAGCTGTAAATCGGTGGCTTATGGTGATGGGCATTTAAGGGGTTAGAAAACAGTTAAGGATGTTAATGGTCTAAAATGTATAATAATCTTACAACCTCTTTATTTCGCACATTATGAAATCCACAAGCAAAATCATTGTTACCTTAACCCTGACAGCATTGCTGGGCGCATGTTCCCATCATAAGCCGACTCATGCCATACTGGTAAAACCTCGGAGTCAAATCAAGCCAAATTACATCCCGCATCCGCTAGGCGAAAGAACCGTAACAGATATTATGCAAATTTACGGTAAACATGTGACGCGCAAACTTAGCAACTATTTCACTAAAGCCAAGGTATCTTTTCCTCCCAAGGCAATCGCTTTGGTGGCTTTAAAACAGGAAAAGAAACTGGAACTTTGGGCCAGGGATAACAAAGAATTCCGCCTTATCCATACCTATAATATTCGGGCAGCCAGTGGCGTAGCAGGCCCTAAATTGCGCCAAGGCGACAAACAGGTACCAGAAGGTATTTACCGCATTGAGGGGTTGAATCCCAACAGCAATTACCACCTGTCCATGAGAATAAACTATCCAAACGAGTTTGATTTATTCCATGCTGAGGAGGAAGGCCGCACTGAGCCTGGTTCGGATATTTTCATTCATGGCTGGGCCGTCTCTATCGGTTGCCTGGCTATGGGTGATGAAACCATAGAGGAGCTTTTTGTGCTCACCGCAAAGGTAGGTGCCGAAAATGTAAAAGTCGTGATCGCCCCGCACGATCCAAGAGTCTACCCGCTAAACATTGACTCAGATCTACTTCCGGAATGGACAGCGGAGCTTTATGACGATATTTCCGAGGAAATCAATGATCTGTCAACTACGGCGAAGTCGGCGCAATCCATGGGGTCAGTCAGCGTCAATGCTACAAATCAATAGGACGTAAACCAATATCCTAAGGTGCTAACGATAGCTTAATACGCCGTATGGTGATTCAAAAGTATTCGGTGTAATACGTTTCACTATTGAGGCCCTAATGAATTGTTGGAAATGGCGAATATTGAGATTGTCTAAACGACAAGTTTATGTATAATCCATGTATGTTTTATGTATAGATATAGAGGTTAGCCATGCACATTAATCTTACGCCTGAAATGGAACACTACCTGCAAAGTAAGGTGGGTAGCGGGTTTTACAACAATGCCAGTGAAGTGGTGCGTGATGCTATTCGCCGTATGTGGTCTGAGGATGAAAAGCTTGAAAAGCTTCGCGCCGCCATACAGATGGGTGATGAGCAATTAGCCAAGGGCGAAGGTTTGATCTATTCGGCGGATATGTTGGATAAAATTACTGAAAAAGCTTTGTCGAACAGCCGTAACGGCAAAAAAATCAATACGGAGTAAATCACCCATCTTTTCCATTACTCAGCCCACCAAAAGGTGTCATATTGTGATATCATTTAGTTATGAATTCATCACAAAAAAAGACTTTAGAGGACATCCTCGCTAATCCGATTTCTAAAACACTGGAATGGCGGCGGATAGAGGCATTGTTAATCGCTATCGGTTGCAAAGCCCTTGAAGGGAATGGCTCAAGGGTAAAATTTGAAAAAGATGGCATAATTGCAACTTTCCATAGGCCGCACCCAGCAAAAGAGGCCAAACCCTACCAAGTCCGTGATGCCAGGAAATTCCTTGAACAATTGGGAGTTAAAGAATAATGATGAACACAATGATGCACAAGGGTTACGCCGCACGCGTTGAGTACAGTGAGGAAGACGGGTGTTTTATCGGCCACATCGCCGGTATTCGTGATGTAATAGGTTTTCACGGTGACAGTGTTGTTGAATTACGCGCTGCTTTTGAGGAAGCCGTTGATGACTATCTGGATACTTGCACACAGTTAGGTCGGGAACCCAACCATCCCTACTCAGGCCAGTTTAGGTTAAGGCTAAGGCCAGAATTACACGCAATGGCAGCGATTGCGGCGGAAACCAAGGGGAAAAGCCTTAATGCTTGGGTTGCCGAGGTG
The DNA here is from genome assembly GCA_005239965.1 of Methylobacter tundripaludum. GTDB lineage: Bacteria > Pseudomonadota > Gammaproteobacteria > Methylococcales > Methylomonadaceae > Crenothrix. The sequence goes on along the minus strand of SBAV01000195.1, from coordinate 1,056 downwards.
ATTGAGAATAGCTTGTCCGCCTAATGATGTAATGATCTAATAATCTTGGATGAAACATAAATCCAGTTAAACCTGGATTCCATAAGTTTCATCCAGGTTACATTGCTAATCAGAATCGTTCTTGGTTTAATTTGGCTGAAATATCCTCACGTTGTCCGTCATTTTCATACCATTGCGCTAGTTCTTCCAGGGTTTCAGCAAGATAAACATGCGAACAATTTAAAGCTTGAGCTTGCTGACGATAAAAATCCGCTAATTTACGTTCTTGAATTCCGCCTTCGTCACAAGCACGAGTAGTAACTCCACGTTTATTTCTCGCTCCAATCTGAAAACCTCTACGCATTTCTTCAAATTCTGCGCGATCGAGAATTTCTCGAACTGGTTTACAAGGCCAGATACCATCTTCATCTTTTGGCGCATGAGCTAAAATCTGACCCAATGTAGAATCACATAACTCAAGTAGGTCAGCATCACGGCAAAGCTGGCGTGTAACATCAATAAATTGAATTAACTCCTCCTCTTTTATCGTGCCATCTGCCTGTGTTCCTGGTAAAAGTTTGCATTCATGTAATATTTGCCATGCAGTTGATGCTGTTGATTGCTCTATTTCAGTAGGGGTACGATTTTCTTCAACAAATTTTGGCTTGTAATAAATTTTCAATAACTCAACAAAAAGCGTAGGTTCAGACATAACTCCTTCATAAAGTGTTTTAGCCTGATGCTTTCCACCATGTTGGAATACGGGAAATAATCCAAATTCCAAACGAATTAATTGTTCCTTACTGATAATTGATGAAGCCTGTAAACATTCAAAAGCTTCATCAATGTAATAAGAATCGGGTAAAACGCCATCAGGCTCTTCTCCAACAAAAAAGCAACGCTCAAGTATCTCGATTAGCAATCTTGCATCAATTTCCTTGAAGTCATATTGGCATAATTGAAAGGCTGAACGCGCTCTATGTACATTAATTCTACTTTGTTAAATCCAAGTATCGCATAAGTAGTTGATTTAATTCATACTATAAATATTTTTTTAATCTAGTATATCTCAATAGT
>SBAV01000533.1 GCA_005239965.1 Methylobacter tundripaludum | reverse complement strand
TCTTGCGGCCGGGCGATATGCTCCGCGGTTATCTGGACAGCATCACCTTCAACAAATCCGAACAGCAATTCAGCTGGTGATAAACTTTTGCGTTTAGTGTTAAAAGGGAGTAAATCTTCAGGAAAAAAATCATACACTTTAGCTGCTTTCTGATTTTTGTCTTCAACCCTTCCACGCCAATGGGCAGAAAATGCAACTTCCGCAACAATGCTAGGATTAGCTTCATCAGGACGGAAATACACCAAATCACCGTGTTTAAGGCATAGCCTCCTATCTTGATCTGTTCTTCTTACATTAGACGACAACCGCTCTGTACCTTTAAGATGATACGGTAACCATGTTTCATGGTGTGGCAGTTCTTTGCTTTTTTGTGAATCAACGCGCTGCTGCGCCAATTCATTAAAACGGCTAATTGCATCAGGACTGATGAGAAAGGCATCGGTATCTTTAATGAACTTATTGAAATTTTTGGCAAATTCGTGTGGTACGGGTATGAATAATTCGTGCCTTTTGGTTTCGGGCATGTCATTTTCACGAGTCGTTTTACCTAATATGCGCAAGATGCCGGGGGTAAATCGGGCTTTTTGTTGATCAATTAAGTTATTTGCCGGTATGGGCAAGCTGTCTGTCTTGATGCTGTTTTGTCCAATAACATAACTGGTATTTCTTGATGGCCGCCGCAATAATTCTTCATAACCGTTATAAAGCAATTTACCGTTAGCCATTTTAAGATGTAACGAATCAAGGTCTAAATAATGAATTTGCGGGTTTTCGGGTGTCCAGGTGTTTTTATTTGTCAAAAACATTTGAACTTCACTATTGCTATAGGCATTGTTAAGATAAACTTTTAACGCTGCTTTACCATCAGGAAACATTTTATAATAACCTGGCGGAAGTTCGAAATCGCCTTTGTCTTTGGTTTTTGCTTCTAAAGTGGGCAAAGCCAACGGAATTAACTTTAAATCTCCGTCTTGTTCAATAACCATACCAATTGCCGAAAGTGGACGATCTTTTGGAAGTTTGGATTTCATGGTTTTTCGGTAGGACATCAAGCCATTATCCAATACCCGCAAAGCTGAGTTGCTAGCGGCTTCAGTTAATGATGACAACAGGCCGCGTAAGGACGTGGCGGGTATAGCAAGTTTGCCATTGAGCCTAAAGTTTTCAACTTTTGCTGGAAGGTTGGCACCATCTTTTTTAGCGCCAATAAAAAACGGGGTTTCAGCAATCAGTTTACAGCGCAAACGTCCGCGGTAAAGTGCATCCCCATTGTCAGTCTGGCTTCTATAAATGGCATGGGAGTGGTTATGTTTGCCATTAACAAAATCATTTTTATCGAGCCATTGGGTTTTATCAGGCGTTTTGATTGGTATAAATTGGTAAGGATTGTAAAAACTGTGCTCCGGTGGATTGTTGTCCGATGCCGATTCCAGTGATAACGGTGGATCAACTATTTCGGTCGAAAAATTTATTTGTGCAGGGTTTGTTCCAGTTCCCAAACATTTTTCTCTAAACGCTTTCAAATCATCATTTGTAAATGGGTTAGGTGTTACTGTAATGCTTTCAACACCGCCATACCCTTTATTCGCGCCAAAGCCCAACTTAATATCACCCTCGTTAAGATCGCGTAGTAATAAGGCAATTAAGCCTCTACCCCAATCAGGCAACCGACTGTCTAATTCAATAAAACCGGTAAATTGTGGTCGGTAGTAACTGGTGGTTTGATAGATTGCACCGTGTTTTCCACCACCATGAAAACGGTCAATTGCAACAAAGTTTTGCTCAATCTTTTCCGTAGGCTTATCTAAAAATTTAAAATGCTGAATATGCACTGGACTTTGCCAACCGGTTGCACCAAAAACCTGACAGGCCAAACAAAGCTTAGGAAAATCTTCTTTTTTATAAATAGGCTCGCAAGGCTTTACCGTGTCACAGCAAGCTCCACCCAGCGTACGGATAATGCGTTCAGCTTGTGACCGCAAAGAGCCACGTAAAGATTTACCACTGAGTAATGGATTACCTTGGGCATCCAACAAGGGATGGTGGTGGTTTTTTTCGTCTCCTTTCTCTAGCAATTCTGGATTGTTAATAAGAAATTGACCGTCCATTTGTATGTCTATTTTTAATAAAACCCGTTTTGAAACTTCAGAAAAATAACTGCTAACTGGCTTAGTCAACGTTTCAATGGATTTTTTATCCAATTTGGTTAACGCTAACTCAGCCATACCAAGAGTAACCTGATTTAGCCAGTCGTTCACTTGCTGGGCGTTCATACAGGACACTTCAACATTGCCGAATAAAGACATGCGCCCTTTGCCGCTGGTGTCTTCAGCTCCAAAAGTGGCAGCATGTTCGGGGTTTTCAAAGGCCTGGAGAGCGGCTATCAATAAAGCCGCTTGGCTATCGGTCATCATGCCGGTAATAATGACCTCAAAACCAACTTCGGGAGGAATCAGTTCTGTATGAAATAGTTTTTTATCCACTACTGTCCGCGTTATTCGGTTAATGGCTGTTGATGTTTCGATATACGTTTGGGTTCGCTGCTGCCAATAAGGATAACTTTCACCCCCTACTTTTAGCTCTTCTATTATGCTTGCGTGATGAAATTCTGCCCTTCCGCCTGTTCCTGACTTATTTTCATCACTGAATTGCCCAAATAAAGCCACTAAATCATTGCGTTGCTCTTCATCTTGAACGCGAGCATTTAACCAAGCAAATAATTTTCCTTTTAAGGTGGTGCCAGGTAGATACGGTTTACCAGCAAAATCTTTAATGCAGGCGCTGACGTTATTAACCTCAGCTAATTGGGGATGACTGATTTGCTCGCCATTGCCGATATGTAATGGGCTATGTGTACGTAATTGGGCACTGATTTTCCAGCGTTTATAAGGGTTGAATGTCCAAGTATGGTTTGACATGGTGTGTCCTTAAAGTCCAGCAATTGGTGTAACGTTTTTGGGTTTAAGTTGGGTATGCAAGGGTAAGTTAACGACAATTTCGCCATAACCATTTTGTGGCACAAACGGACAGTGTTGCCATTGTTTTCCAATAACTTCATCTATTCCATAATACTTAAGAACCGAGCCTTTTATCGGTAAGCCTTGCACTAACCATTCTTGAATTAATTGTTCACATGCTTCGATATTGGTGTTATCTGTGCTTCTTAACAAAAACACGCTGCCTGCTTCGGTTAATAGCCACGGACGATAAGCTTCGGTTTTTTGAAAAACATTGCGACGGAACGTACCACCAGATAAACGTTGCCTTGCAAAATAGCGCACCAGTTCAAGTTTATTACCGGATAACTCTTGCCATGCCAGTTTATACATGGTTTGTAATTCAACTTGGCTGCTTGTTTCATTAAGTTTTTCGGGTGATCCCAGCAAAGTATCGGTTTGCAAAGTAACGATCCATTGATTATCATTTAATGGCTTAACTGTCGATGGCTGATTTGTGCTAATAACGGCTGCCGTCCATTCGAGTGTTGCAGGTGTTTTGGTTTTGCCCAATGCGGCAATACCTGCGCCTAACAAGGATTGTAATTCTAAGTATACGGTTTTTCTATCCTCTTCTGGAATACGGCTTAAATCTATATGGGTATTCCAGCTTAATGTGCCAGGCACTATTTGCTCGTATGAAAATAATTCATTATCAGCCGAACATAACGTTTCTGGGTTTATAGCCGTTCGGGTTCTGAGTTCTTTAGTAACATTCGGCCAGCCAAAATCTTTACGTCGCAGATGAGGCCAACTGTACTCATGCAAAGTATTGGCATCGTCTTTCCAGTCGACGGCGAACGCCGGGGCTTTGTCGTTAATTAAACTGGGGCCATCTAGCAGAATCACATCGTATAAGTTTTTATCATCATGTACTGTAACAAGTGATAATGGTAGCGTTATTGGACGAACATACGGTTGTTCGTTGGGTAGTGCATGGTTGATGCGAATTAGGCTGAAATGTTCTTTCAATTTCGGTCTTTTAGTATCGATAATTTCATCTAAACGACCACCGCTATGCCCACATAACTGGTTCCAAGTTGTAGCTATTGCCCCCAAAACTACCCCGCCTGGGATAATGGCTTGTGACTCAAACAAGTTGTCCGCAATAGGTTTTCCGGTAATGCAAAATGGGTAAAGTGGACGAATGGCTAAAAAAACGTTGTCAGGAGATTTTAGTTCGGCAACTGAAGGCTCAGGAATTCTGATTTTTGAGCTTTGTGAGCAATCAATGTGCTTAATTCTACCAAAGCCGGTCGAGCGCAGAGCGCCTAATTGCGAAGTCCAATTCAGACCTGCTTCAACATGGCGGATTATTTTTTCAACTTCAGTTTCATTTGCCGCAAAAAAATGTAAATACCCGGTAAATAAATAATCCTTACCTGTTAAAAACGGGCTTTCTATCAATACTAATTGGTGCTTATCAACTGCGCCTCTATCGGGATCGATTTTAATTCGGCTATATGAGCCGGTTTTATCTTGACTATCCGGTTGATAAATCAGATCACTAAAAAATAATTGCTTGGTTTTAGGAAGCGCATTTTCACTGACTTCACCCAACCATTTATCAAATGTAGGAGAAAACCAATGTCCATCACTTACTGCCTCTTTTAATTCCTGCCACGCTTGCTGTAGTTTTCCGACCAATAACGTACCCGGAAGATAAAGTTGATTTTCAGAATTTCGCGCTGCAACATAATCAATTCCCCAACCGCCAGGTGATGAGGATTGCGTTAGGATAGGGCCTATCAAAGTAACTTGAATTGTGTGTATTACCTTAAACATGGTTACTTATTCTCTATTGCTAAAAAATCCCATAAATCGGTTAAATGCAGCCAATGTGCATTTTCACCACCACATATTTTTTTAAGTTCAGCTAGAGTTTTCTGTATTTCGGGTGAGTCTTCAAACAGTTTATTTTGTAAAGATTCTGCTTCATCAGGGTTATTAACCAATAGTGCCGTGATAATTTGATAACTTTTGCGTTTTGGGAAGTCATTTTCTTTAAGCGTTTTTATGTGTTTTTCAAATAACCCCATATTGTCTGCGGCAATCAATAATTGATCCGGTTGTCCTAAATTTGCCAGGCGTTTTTTTCGATAGTGGTCAATATCTGTACCGGCATGATCAAAGGATTCTAAAATCTGGTAGGCGACCATGTTTTTGGACGAGTCGTGTTGTTTTGGGAGTTCGGCAAGACTTTTCGCCAACGCAGTAATTCGATGAATAGGCGCATTGTGGTGGCAAAAAACCAAACCTGCGGCAAAGGTTAGTTTTTTATCCTTGGATGGGTAGTCACTTGCGTCAAGCAATTTTTTGTCGATTTTAATATGTTCATTTGCTTGCTCAAAAAACAAATTCAACGTTTGCCAACCCTGCCAGGCAGGAACAACCCAGATCAGTTCATCACCACCCCATAGTAAGGTTTCAAGGCGGATACCACCGTTATTTTTCCAAGTACCGTTCTGATCTTTATTAGCTTTTTTAACTAGAGATTTAAGAATGCTGTTTTGTCCTTCGCGCAATTTTTGATCAAATTTAGCCTGCTCATCGACATTTTTGCAAGCTCTGACTACTTGGCTAAATTTATTACCATCCACATAAATCACCGCGATTTTGCCGTTTAGGATACCTTGATTCGGATCGTAGCTTAAATCATCTAAGTCGTTGGTAAATCGTAGCCCAGGTAATTTGGTTCGGGACTCATAAAATTTGCCACGTTTTTGCTCTTTTCCGTAATTTCTGCGATCTACTACGGAAGGTGACAACATAATCTTTTCGCTGGTTTTTGAATAACTTTCTTTTGAGGCGGGGCGTACTTTATCCAATGCACATACCGCATTGGCTGGTTGAGGTATGCTGAGCGATGGAGATTGCATTTGTTGCCATCGATTTAGCGTATGCAAACAATCTCTATCCGTTGTGTAATTACCCGTTTTTGGCAGTAGATCGACGACAAAAGTAGCGTGACATAATGGAGCCTCCTTGAGTTTTCCCAGGATTTTTTGCTTAATTTGAACAGCGGCCATTTCATCTGTTTGAAGTTCAAATAAAGCCCATGATGCACCTTGGGTGATGGTGATAAATTTATTAGGTAGCAGCTCATTTTTTATAACATTTTGTACTTCTTCAGTTGCGTTCAACAACAATAAGCTACCGCCGCGAATAGTACTTAAATCATTGGTATCCAAAATAACATTGCTTAAATTTACGGCTTCTAATCTTAATAAATAACTCATCAGTCGTGCCTTATTAGTACTTGTTTTTTTTGATTATTGATATAAGCCACTTAGCCGCAACTGCCGCTACCAACGCAATCACTATCGGAATAGCCATCGTAGACAGTGGGCAATCATCAGTACAGCTTTTTGAATAGGTATAGCTATTCACCCCAAAAAACGAAGCAACTAGCGAAGCAGTGGCAATAGGTAGCCCCCATTCAGCTAAGGTATTAGCAGCTGTACCTAGCTGGTTCGATTCAGCTTGTTCCAGAAAATCATGGGTGTTAGCAATTTTTTCTTGCACTTCACGGTATAAGCTATCTATCTCAAGACATTCCCTGGCAAGCATGTACATTTCTATTGCCTGTTGTTGATTAGATAGCAAGGGAAATTGGTACATAATGGCAAAATGGGAGAACTCCTTGCGCACCGCCCTAATTTGCGCTAACCATTTGTCAGCATTTTCGTTCTGTTGTTCGTGAACGATTAAAGAAAGCTTTCTACTAAAACGAAATAAAGTGGCACGCAAATAGAGTAACAATAGAGTTTGGTCAAAATATTGTTCTCTAAAGACACGACATAAAAACGCTTGTGACGAGACAGCTAACATCACACCACTATGATTGTTAAAACCATACCAATTACCTTGGTGTTCCCAACGTTTATAGGTTCTTGCCTTGGCCCATTCTTTTTCAAAGTCTGAAACATCTTTATGTGTTACTTCTGAATCGTCGGAGTTATGCGGTAAATCGACATTTAACAATTTTATCCAGTGCCCATAGTGCTCTGCTTGCAAATTTGTTGAATGCGGATTGTTAAACGCACTGTCTAAAGATCGCCCGCCTTCATGCATTAGTGCTGCTGTCCATACATAGCAACGGTTATCAACATGGATTAGGAAATTATCTTCATTGTTGTTCGATTGCTGAATTTCGTTGCGATAAATCCATTTTTTAGCATTATCAGTCCAATTTTCGGGTATTAATGAGTAATATTCATCATTATGTTGAATTGGCATTTTTAAAAGGTTTAGCCAGCGTTCAAAATATTTGGCTTGATTGCTTATATCAGGGCTATCTACTTTTTTATAACCGCCGTTGTGGCTTAAGTACTCAATAGGAATATCTTTAAAATGTCTTGTGAGGGCAGCAGCGTGACCCGTGTAAGGTATATCAAAATAGCGAAACAGTTCGTTTAACAACAGTAAATCATCAATTTTTGGCGTCGGCGTTTGTTGTGGAAAGTACACATCAACATATAGAAAGCCTGTTTGCAATATGTTGCTTTTATTTGAACTTTGAGAATGGCTAAATTCGAATAACACTAAAGTTGGTGGGAGCATTTTTATTTGGAAATCACCCGTTTTTAAAGTTACCTTAATCGTTTTTGTTTCCCAGGGTGTGCGTTGCCACTCTGATTCAGCTATTTCAAACCATTCTGCGCGTTCAAATAAAATCAGTGCAGTTTCATTGAGAAAATATTTTTTTCTTCTCCGGTGGCTGGACTCATTGTCTTGCTTAATTTGGTAAAATAAATTTTGTGGTTGTTGTACAGTCTTTTCCAAACGATAAGCAAATGGAAAAACAAATCGACTAAATGATGCTGCATTTTCTATTGTTTCTAAATTGCCGCACTTTAAATTTAAATGATCAGTAGCATTCATCCTCGTCCCATTCTGAATAAGCCAATTCATACAACCCCAACCCAAAACTCGTCTTCCCACCCACCCCCGTCCATTGACCCAGCTCCAGCCACGGCACAAACGGCGCAAGTTCACCTTTGTAAACGGTTGCACCCAATAAGCCACCAAACGGCATGGTGCTATCCGTACGCTGTGAATAGCGTGGCCAATCGTGCCATTGTAAGGAGCTGTGATCAATTTGCACAGTTTCTGCCAGCGCGAGCAAATGGTGTTTTTCTTCAGGGCTAATGACTATACCGCTGCCATACATTGTCGCCAAGGCATTGATGCGACCTAACAATCGGTTCATGAACAGACTGAAGGGGGGCGTTGTGTGCAGCACTTGGTTATCTACTTGTAGACGTAAAAGGGAAGTATGGATAATTTGAATGCGTGCAACGGAAATCGGTGCAGTCGTAAAAAACTCGTTGGCATGAATGGCCTTAACCAATCCCGACCATTGGCGATTTTGGAAAAGGGTCGTTGCACCCTGTGCGG
>SBAV01000208.1 GCA_005239965.1 Methylobacter tundripaludum | reverse complement strand
TGTCGGGTATATTTTTGTCCAGTGTGAGACCTACGAGGTTTTTAAAACCTCGTAGGTCTTTCGATTTACCCGACAGAATAAATGTGACTGAGTACTAGTCATCATGACATTTTATTGGTTGCAATTTACTGGTATCCGATTTCCCCCGTCAGTGTCAATCAACAACTGTGAATATACTGATATCTTGTATACACTAGTTTTTACACTTAAAAGATTGGTCTTTTTGTTTTATTGCAATAGTGGCATCCAAGGCAAAAACTTTCTTTTATTGGTATTGCCTTTGTCTTTTGTCGTCGGTTGGAAGTTTATGGTTTCGACGGTTCTTACACTACAGCTCTGTGGCCTGTCAATGCAAACAGCTTCAGCACCCTTATCAAGCATAATAAGCCGACATTACTCGTTGCCACCCAGTTTGACGAAATAAACTGTTTTTCACGTTAGTTTTGATACAATTATCAACAAGACTATCGTTTAGAAACGCACGCGAAATAAGTTGAGTAACTTGAAAACGCTGATTCCGTTCGTTGAGACTAGCGAAGGAAAACTCAGCAAAGTTATTTCATGCACGTTTCTTAGCAGTGTTATCCATCGCTGCAATCAAACAATCATAGTAGTAACAGAGAATAGTTTTCCTTAAAAACATAAATAGAAAGAGGTAATACGTGGCATGGTTAATTTTATTTTTCGCTGGTTTTATGGAAATAGCTTTTGCTGTAAGTCTTAAATACAACCAGGGCTTTACCAGGTTATGGCCCAGCATAGCAACAATGGTATCAGGGGGAGCGAGTTTTTATTTGTTAATGGTGGCAGTTAAATCGTTGCCGCTAGGTACTGCCTACGCGGTGTGGACAGGTATGGGCGCGGTCGGCGTAGCAATATTGGGCGTAGTGCTGTTTAAAGAATCTGCCGACTGGTATCGACTCCTCTCCCTTACCCTGGTCATCCTTGGCATCATTGGCCTTAAGCTCACCGATACTACCTAAAATGCTGCATCTTATTTTTCAATCCCCCATTGAAACTGCAACTTTGGAGCGCATGGATGGCGGAGATGTTGCTGTGTTTTTTGAAAACTCACTATTCAGGCTACTTGACACCGACGCTTTAGCTGAAGCATTGACTGAAAAATTGAAATGCAATCGGCTTTGCGTATTAGCTGACGATCTAGCGGTGCGAGGCATAGCGCCTGATGAATTGACTAGCGGCCTGGAAATTATCGAGTATGCCGAACTGGTCAGTTTGACAGTTGACAATGCAGTTATTCAATCGTGGACGTGATGGCACAAGCACACATGGAAACAACCGATCAGGGCTTTTTGGTCAAGGCAAGCGATTGGAATGAAGATGTCGCCAACAGACTGGCAGAATTGAATAATATTCAGTTAACCGATAGCCACTGGGAAATTATCTTGTTTATCCGTCGTTACTACGCACAGTTTAAACATTTACCGAATGCACGTGTGTTTACCAGGGCAATCGCCAAGGAATTGGGAGAAAACAAGGGAAATAGCCGCTATTTGCATCAACTGTTTCCCGACGGGCCATTAAAGTACGCTTGCAAATTGGCCGGATTGCCCAAACCACCGACGTGTTTATGAAATCCTTAGTTGGAGAGCGCTGTCCACGGAAAAACACAAAAAGCACGGAAATCAAAAATCCAAAGTAACCCGCTTACGAACAGGCCAGCAATCAAACAGATGAGGCCAATGTTCAGTCAATTATGGAATTATCGGGTTAATGTTCAAACAACCGTTCATGGTGAGTTTGCCAAACCGCGAGGCACTTGCACTTCGACAAGCTCAGTGCGAACGGATGAAAAGCCAATACCCCTCAGAATAAAATTGACTGAGTACCAAGCACTTTTTTCGTGTCTTTTGGGTTTTCCGTGGACAAGTTTTTAAAATAACTTAGAAATCCTGCTGCTTAAAGCGATGAATCAAGCGCCGATCTTTTTTGTTCGGCTTATGGTCACTGCCAAAATCAAAGAATTCGCGCTTTTCGCGCTGCTCAATGATCTGCTTTTGGCGCTTTTCTCGGCTTTCGGGCGTTTCTTCGTAAAGCAGCTCCGCATCTTTGGCAGCGCGTCTTTGATGGGTAACGGCAACAACGGTAATATCCCATTGATAGCCGCTTTTGCTGATAGATAAGACCATGCCCGGCTTTACATCTTTACCGGGCTTTGCGCGTTGATTGTTGACATGAACCTTACCGCCCGCAATGGCTTCGGCGGCTAGCGTACGCGTTTTAAAAAAACGCGCTGCCCAAAGCCACTTGTCCAGACGTACGGCATCAAGCTCCGCAGGCATGCGTTGGAGCGCCTGCTCTCTTTAAGCCGCGCGGCAATGAAAACACGACTTTTTCTTCTATGCCCTGAATTTCAACCGCCGAAACACCACCCCATGCCTTTAACTGATCGATCACCTCTTGCACCAGTACTTCGGGTGCTGAAGCGCCAGCCGTCACGCCGACAACACCAATGCCGTCAAACCACTGCTTTTGCATATCACGTGCGGTGTCAATCAAATAAGCGGGCTTACCCAACTGTTCGGCAATCTCGCGCAAACGGTTGGAATTGGAACTGTTAACCGAACCCACCACCAAAATAACGTCGGCAGTTTTGGCCATTTCAAAAACAGCATCCTGACGATTTTGCGTCGCATAACAAATATCGTCCTTTTTTTGCTCCTGAATACCGGAAAAGCGCGCCCGCAAGGCGTCAACCATCACCTTGGTGTCGGTCATCGACAATGTGGTTTGCGTTACATAAGCCAGACTATCGGGATTGTTGACTTTTAAGTTCTGCACATCTTCCGGCGTCTCCACCAGGTAAATACCGCCGTTTTGGGCGATTTTGTCATACTGCCCCATCGTGCCTTCAACTTCAGGGTGACCGGCATGACCTATCAGGATCACTTCCCGATCGGCTTTGGCATGTTTGGCCACCTGTAAATGCACTTTAGTCACCAAAGGACAGGTAGCATCAAAAACAGTCAATTCGCGCTCTTTGGCTTCCTGTTGTACTTGTTTGGAAACACCGTGCGCACTGAAAATCAGGTAGGAACCCACCGGCACATCACTCAAGTCTTCAACAAAAACCGCGCCCTTTTCCTTAAGGCCATTGACCACAGTGCGATTGTGGACAACCTCATGACGCACATAAATCGGTGCGCCGAATGTTTCTAATGCCTGATCGACAATGTCAATGGCACGATCTACACCGGCGCAGAATCCACGAGGGTTGGCGAGTACAATTTGCATAAGCTGATTTCTTTAGTTGATTAATATTGCGTTATTTTAACTTAACATCATTTCCGATACGATGATTCCATCAGCATCTGCGTATAAAAAATGATCTTTTTTAAAATTGACTCCGGCAAATGTCACCGACAGGTCACGGTCACCGTGATCTCGCTTATGACTTTGTAGCGGATGGGCGTGTAAAGCGCGGATACCAAGTGGCAGTTCCGCCAGCAATTGTGCATGCCTGATACAACCATAAATAACAATGCCCTGCCAGCCATTGGCGACGGCAATGTTTGCCAGTTCGTGATCCACCAGCGCACACCGGTGCGAGCCGCCGCCATCGATAACCAACACGCGGTCTTCGACTTTTTCTTCAAGCACAGCCCTAACCAGCACATTGTCCTCAAAGGTTTTTAGCGTGGTGATTTGCCCGCAAAAGTCCATCTTGCCACCATAAGACTTAAACAACGGCTCAGCAATCTGAAAATAATCTTCTTTCGAATGCGCATCACACAAACCAGCTGTCGTAAACGGAATCATCATTTAGGTTTAATTTTATAAGCTGCCAGATATTGCAAGATATATACTACTTACCAGTGTTAAGCAACCCAAAAAAGGAAAATTATATGTGGCTAGTGTTTTTTATCGTCGCGCTATTGTTTGTTCTGGGCAATGCGCTAATTTTATTCAGAACAGCAAAAACGTCCAAAGTTCCTGATAACGTTAAAGCCCAGCCTTATGAAAAGGACGATTCCAGCGGCTGGTAAGCATAGCTCAGACGGTTAACGTAAAGGTCACTGGCCCATCATTAACCAAAGAAACTTGCATATCGGCGCCAAACTGGCCAAATGCGACATGGGGATGGTTGCTTTGCGCGATATGTTGCAAATACTGAAACAATTGCTGGCCTTTTTCCGGTGAAGCTGCGGGTGTAAAACTGGGGCGATTACCGCTTTGAGTATCAGCCGCCAGGGTAAATTGCGGCACCAACAGCAATCCGCCGTTAATATTTCTTAGGCTTAAATTCATCTTGCCAGCAGCATCTGAAAAAATTCGGTAGTTAAGGATACGCTCCAACAAACGTTCGGCTTCTTTTTCAGTATCTTTTTTTTCTACCGCCACCAACGCCATAATGCCGGTATTGATTTTGCCAATATCCTGGTTATTGACAGTGACTTTGGCTGTGGCGACACGCTGGATGATAGCAATCATATCTAAACAATACCTGTGAAATTCAATTGTAAATATTTTTGTCAATTTCTTTTGCACTTACAATAATGACTAACTTGGTTAGATGCGCATGGTTCTATGGCCTTTGCCCCTCATTATCGCCTCCAGAAAAGTTGTCGTTTTTTTTTACAATTGCCACCAGAAAATAAAAAAATATCAAAATAAACATAGCATTACAAAATGGCGCAAACATTGCTTACTAACATATAATATGCAGTATAATTTTGTGTTAACTGACTTTCAAGCTTCAGGGCAAACGCATTTGATTTTTTTAATTATCGAATAATCAATCAGTTATGTATATACACTGCTTTTTTGAGTTCATTTTTACCTTTGTAAGCAATTGATTATTAATTTAAAAATTTATATGCGGTGACCCTGTTCAGCCCCCCTCTTTGAAAAAGAGGGATTAGGGGAGATTCTTTCCCCCTTTATTCAAAGGGGGAAGTGAATACTTACTTACACACAGAGTATTATTGAATAACCAAAACCGATAAACTTACACAATGCGTGATTTTTTTGCAAAGCAATAATGTGAACTATTTCACATTATTTGTGTGAAATAGTTCACAGATTTATAGCTTAATATAGGGTAAAGTTGTTATATTGGACTTAAATGGCTTAATAATTTAGAAGAGGTACTTTACAGTCTAATACAAAGTAAACATGCTAGTGTTAATCACATCTTTTTAATATACAAATATTGCAACAAATTCGTATATATTTCTAGTTTTTATTGCAAATAATAAACAACTTAAGCTAAATATTGCAATTATATTATTTATTTAACAGTTTAGAATAGTAATTTCATTGTATTCATTATACTAAAAAAACATTAAGGTTATTATTTATGCAGATAGACGCTGAAAAAAATGTTTATACCAGTGGGGGTCTGTCACTTATTAGCTCAGATTCAAATATTTTCGATACAAAATCGTCAAAAAAAATTCCATTAGCATTGATCGATAACAGACCATTAACGTTAGCATCTTTTACAAATTTTATTCACGACACCACATCTGAATACAGTATTAATACCTTTAATAATCCTGAAGAGTTACTTAATCAGGCTAAAAATGAAATTAATACCGTCAAAATCATTGTTTTTAACATCGGTTATAAACGTGTCGGGGATAAGGATATTGATGACGTTATTCTCAAGCTAAAAGTGTACTTACCCGAAGCTCATCTGGTATTGATAGCTGATTGTGAAGATAATCATTGTATCATTCAGGCCATTAATTTAGGCGTACAGGGATACATCACAACCTCGTTAATGCCATCTGTGGTTATTGCAGCACTAAAGCTCGTGCTTGAAGGCGGTATATTTGCACCACTACAACCCTTTATAGAAAAAATTGAACAAAAGCACAACGAAAATACTGGAAATTTTCATTTGCCCGACACGCTCTATTTTACGCCTCGTCAGCTTGAGGTTTTGGAGCGCGTTAAACGGGGAGAGCCAAATAAAATCATTGCTCACAAACTAGGTATGCAGGAATGCACAGTCAAAGTGCATATTCGGGATATTATGAAAAAACTCGATGCAACCAACCGTACTCAACTCGTTTATAAAATTGAACATATTAAGCTTGAATCTGAGCCAGACTAACAATCACGGTCATCACTTTAGGTGATTTTCGATAAACAATATACCTGCATCCTGTTTTAATTTATCCACAGAAAACACAAAAAACACGAACAATGGGCAATAACATAACGTGAGTTCGGGATAAGAAATTTCTAACATATTGATTTTTGTGTAATCAGATGAAAAATAGTAAAAAATTGCCCAATATCCACAAATTTATCTCCAAATTCACCTTTTTAGTGAGAAAAAACTCAATTTTCATATATTTTTCTAATTTAAAATCAATAGATTAAGAAAGAAGGTGTTTCATTCCTTATCCCGAACTCACGTTAACATAATATTTCTACGTATATTTTTTCGTGTTTTTCGTGCCTTCCGTGGACAAATAAGGTTTCATTGGGGATATTCTTTCGTGGAAATCACCTTAGAGTGGATCAAACTACAGTTAGCCTCCCCGAAAAATGTTGTTACCCGTAGAGACGCGCGCATCGTGTCTCTACGTTTCATACGCAAACAAAATTTAGGCCTTTGAATTTCCTTGGTTCTTTTAGTTCCAATCTAAGTAAGGCTTAAGGTTGGTGCGGTTACTGAGGGTGATACCCGCCGTATAATCTGGCGCGTCGTCGGTTAAACCCATGCCAACGGTTAAGTTAACAAACAAATTGCGACTGACAATTGAAGACGCGCCAATCAATAACACCCCAATATTCTGGTTTGATCCGGCTATGGTTTGTGAACCTCGTTCAATGTTACTGCTAAAAGACTGATCTAACGCAATCAATAACGACGTATCCGCACTGGCCGCAAGCTGTGCCCCAATAGAAAAAGCCAGGGTGTCGCCTGGATTGTAGCTGCCGTTGCCCCCTGGAAAATAATCTTTTTTGGTAAAAGCTTTGGTGTAACGTGCATTAAAGGAAAACGCCAAGGGGTCTTGCCGCTTAAGCGCAGTTAAAGACCCCGTAACGCGATGAAGCCCCCCTCCCAAGCCGACATCGCCATCAGTTGCGTCACCAGAGTCGGTATTCCAGGAGACGCGGGCGATTAAATCTGGCCACCATTGTTCTTCTTTCAGGAGTGTTTTGGCAAGACCAACTTGCACATCACCTAAACCCGAACCATTAGCCTTAATATCTCCAGCCAGAGAGGGCATAATATTAGATTGATCGATAAACCGATAAGGCAAGGTAAATTCTAATTGTGAATCAAAGGGTAACCCCAATCGAAAAGCGATCGAAGGGTCAAAAAGATTTTGCCGCGACTTTCCGGAAGCTAGGCTAATATCATGACCTTGATTATCTTTAGATTGGATGAAATTTTGATCTTCCCTGTGCGTAAAGGTGAAGTTAAGGTCACTGTCCAAATACCAGGTTGGCAACAACAATACGCCTGATTTTGCTAAGGTGCGCTCTAAAGCTCGCTGAGATGCTTGCTCATCGACTGTAAATTGTCCGGGCGCTTCGGTTTCGGCAGTTTTATTTTGAGGCGGACTATCGGTTTTATCAGGCTGTGTATTATCTTTGGCTGGTTGTGATTGGGGCGGCGATGACTGATGGTCGTAAGGAAGGCTTTCTTGCTGAGTAACTGCCACTCCACTACGGTTATTTTCCAGCGCCTCTACCCGCGCTAGCAGGTCTTTAATCACGGCATCTCTTTCTTTAACTTTAAGTAACAATGCTTGCGTACTGAGGTGTGTCTTACGCTTATTCTTATGCGCCGCAATACTATCATTCATGAAGGATAAACCGAGCGTTACAATTAAACAACGCCCAAACCAGCGCGATAATAATTTATTTTTATTCATGGTCTTAAATTGAGTAATAGGTTGTCTTAATTTAAATTAGGCATAAAAAATTAATTTTAAATCAACTTCTTAAGGTTTAATTATGAGATAAAAAAGCGGTAAGTCTGGCAAAAACATTATTATTTTACCTAATCTTATCAATGGTCAGTATAGCAACGACCGGCTTTTTATTTCTAAAGAATTATGAGATAAAACCCTCGCTAAATTGTAGCCGACAATTTCAGTGAGTTTTATGGGGGGGCTTAGGCTATCTTAAAAAGACAAAATCATCGGGCACAGGTGCGAGACGATTGGGCAGTTTTCTGCCATTTTTCTGGGCGATAACAAAACCGACTTTGCCAAATTTTGGGTAGTCTATCCAAGCTTCAAGGAATTTTTGGGTTAATATCGTCCGGTTTCCCCAGGCGGGATCGGCCAATAGCACCCTATTACCCATACTGCCCCGAAAAACGACAAAATGATTATAATCCTTCACTTTTATGGGGATCATCAATGGCGCATATTGCGCTAAATCGGCAAATTCCATCTTGCCCAAACCGATACCTTCGTAACCGCGTTGATCGGCAAAACGCTTGAGATCCAGCAATGAAAAACCCTCCTTAATCTGTATCAGTTCAGGGTGTTCAATGTATTCCTT
>SBAV01000171.1 GCA_005239965.1 Methylobacter tundripaludum | reverse complement strand
TAACATAAGTCATGAGTCGCTAGACCAAATTTACGAAATTGCAAGGGCATTTTATAATTTTTTTTATGAATAGACCAAGATCGTCCGCGTCAAAGTCCGTCAAATTTAAAATACTTCTGATGGTTATATGTCTGCATATACCTGTAGCGTTTAGTGACAGCTCCCCAGACGTACAATACCAACATGCCCTGCAACTGGCGCGCTCAGGCGACACAGCGCAAGCAATTGAAGAACTTGGGCAGCTGGTACAGGATTACCCTGAGACAGCTGCTTATCAGTATGATTATATACAAGTACTCTCATGGGCAAATCGCGATCAGGACGTGCTCAACCAAGAAGCCAAAATAAATATTAACTACGCCCCCGTTTATGTGCTTGAAGCAGTCGCCAAATCAGCACGCAACCTTAAAAATTTTCAACATGCCGAATACCTGTACCGGCATGCAATGGCAGCAGTCCCTGACCGCCTCGAATCGCAACTTGGTCTGGCTTTTGTCATGATCGACCAAAAGCAGGCTGATCCAGCAATCGCCTTATTAACGAACCTAGAACGATCCCATCCACAGCACGTTGATGTGCTGATTGCCTTCGCTTATGCCTACGAAGTTAAAAAACAGTACCTAACGGCAATCAAGTATTACGAAAACATACTCGTTGTTCAACCGGACAACAAAGAAGCGGCGCGGGGGATTGTTTTCGACTTGACTGCATCAGGCGCGATTCCTTTGGCCTACGAAAAAGCACAGGCCAACAGGGCGTTGTTCACCGATGATGAATGGGCCCACTTTAACTGGGATAGCGCCGCCACCAAAATAAGGTGGGGTGAAATATCCCCGCTGGAAGGAAAACAGCGTTTTGACGAAACCGACACCGCCATTAAAGCCGTTGATGACAATATCGCTTCAATAAAAACACTTCAGCTTGAAGAACCCAAAGCCTGGGACGCAAGGGCGCGCATTGACCGCATGGTAGCACTGCGCCATAGGATCAGGATGCAGGATGTCATCAAGGAATATGGTATACTGCAACAGCAAAAAGTTACTATCCCTGCCTACGGACGCTCGGCTGTTGCCGATGCCTACTTGTATTTGGAACAACCCGAAAAAGCCCGCGACCTGTACCTTTCCATCATCAAAGAAAACCCTAAGGACTTTAATGCCCGATCATCCCTGGTCTATGCGTACCTGGAGGCGGAACAGTTTGATGATGCGGATAAACTCGCCAAGGAACTTGCCAAGGAACAACCCGAAAAATTACGCTTTAAGCCTGCGGATGGCCCAGAATATACGCGGGGCAATCCCAAAAAAACCAGGGCAGAATTAATGGCTGCTGATTTGAGTGCTTATGCTGACAAGCTCGATGAAGCCGTCGGCAAACTTGAAGATTTGCATGGCAAAGCCGCATTTAACCCAGACATACACAACGACTTGGGACGCGCTTACTATTTTCGGGGTTGGCCACGAAAAGCCGAAAAACATTTTGACATGGCTATGAACGCAGCCCCCAAACATTTGGGGCTCAAGGTGAGTCACGCCGAAGTCATGCGTGACTTAAAGTCATACCGAAAAGCGGAAAAAGAAGTCGTGAAACTGGCGAAAGATTACCCTGAAGACAAGGGCGTACAAAAGCAAAAGCGCCTTTGGGATATACACAACGGCTGGGAATTTAAATCGTTCAATAGCGGCGGGCTCAGCACCAATCCATTGTCGACAACCAACAACAACCCCAGGGGTAGTGAAGACATCAGTACGGACAACTATTTGTATTCCCCTCCTATTGATTACAACTTTCGGATTTTTGCCCATCAAGGTTGGAGTACTGGGCTATTCCCACGGCAACAGATTGCCGGGCAAGTGCAACCCGATTTACATGCGTATTTGAGAACCTATGGCTTAGGATTGGAATACTCTGCCAGAAATTTATTGGCTACTTCCGAAATTCATTACGACAATTTTACACAGTCTCATGAACACCTCGGCGTGAACATGGGCTTGAACTACGAATTTGATGATCACTGGAAGCTGTCGGCAGGTTTTGATAGCCTGGAAAACAACATATCCTTGCGGGCGCTTGCCGCTGGCGTTACAGCAAAATCTGGAAAATTAGGCTTAACCTATAGGGTGCATGAATCCAGGCAATTTGATCTGGCAACCCAGTACACCGCCTATTCAGACAACAATGACCGTTTTGAAATCAATGGCAGTTATTTTGAGCGCTGGTACAGCGGTCCCAGGTACAAATTCGCAACGCGCCTAAATGCGGGCTATTCCAATAACTCAGAAGGCTATACTAATGATTTAATCAGCAGTGTTCCCTACTTTAACCCTAAAAACGATGCGACCGTATCATTGACCCTAGACAATGATTATCTGACCTATCGTTACTACGACACCTCATTCCACCAAAGACTGGCACTGTCTGTTGGTAACTACTGGCAACAAGGCTTTGGCTCTGATATTACCGGCAATATTCAATATGAACATATCTGGAAAGCACTTAACCGCTTTGAACTGACCTATGGCGCAAGCCGAGTCTGGACTGCTTACGATGGTGCACCAACACAAAATTGGATTTTTTACCTGAACACCGATATAAGATTCTGACATGTTTAAAACAATCGTTTTTGTATTGTCCCTGATCACCAGTTCTGCAGCCTGCGCTTATCAGGACAGCTTTATCGCGCTTTGTTACCATGATGTCAGGGACACTTGGAACGATGATCCCACAACAATCACCGTTGACAACCTCATCAGTCAGCTCTCGTGGATTAAAACGCATAATTTCCACCCTGTCAGCATACAGGATATTGTCGACGCCCGTGATGGCATTAAACCGCTGCCCGAAAATGCGGTATTGTTGACTTTTGACGATGGCTACACCAGTTTTTACACCCGTATTTATCCGGCATTGAAAAACTTCAATTATCCAGCAGTTTACGGGCTGGTAACCAGTTGGATGGAAACCCCGAAAGGCCAGATGGTACATTATGGCCACCAGCTAAAATCGCGTGATGAATTTATAACCTGGGAGCAAGCGCGTGAAATGTCCGACTCTGGACTCATCGAAATTGCTTCGCACACTGATGATTTGCATCATGGCATCATAAGCAATCCGCAAAATAATTCTGAACCTGCGGCAACTACCCGCATTTTTGATCCAGTCAACAAGAGTTATGAATCAGACCGCGCCTATAGGGCCCGTGTAGACGCAGACTTGGAAAAAAGCGTAGAAATAATATATAAACACTTGGGGAAAAGGCCCCGTGCCCTAATCTGGCCGTATGGCAGCTTTAGCCATGAGGCCATAGGCATTGCCCGTGACAATGGCTTTTCTGTCACCATGAGCCTGCAAGATGGCATGAATAACCTTTATGATCTTATCGCAGTAAAGCGTCATTTAATAGAAGACAACAAGCCGCTGGATGACTTTGCCTACACCCTGACACACTACAATGAACCGGAACCTATTCGTGTCGCCCACGTTGACCTTGATTACATTTATGATGCCGATCCGCTGCAAGTTGACCGCAATCTCAGCAAATTGCTGGATCGTATTTTAAATTTGCACATCAACACCGTTTATCTGCAAGCGTATGCCGATCCAGATGGCAATGGCAACGCCGATGCCCTGTATTTTCCTAATCGCCATTTACCCATGCGCAGCGACCTGTTTAACCGCGTCGCCTGGCAACTAAAAACCCGTGCGAAAGTTAATGTCTACGCCTGGATGCCGGTATTGTCGTTTGACATCGACGCGCCTGATGACTGGTGGGTGCATGAACTAAAAGACGGCAAACCCGTTCGTGCCCAAAACAATTACCATCGATTGTCGCCCTTTCACCCGGAATCCCGTGAATTTATCGCCGAAATTTATGAGGATCTGGCTAAAAACGCGCACATCTACGGTGTACTGTTCCATGATGACGCCATGTTGACAGATTTTGAAGACGCCAGCCCATCCGCCCAGTTGTACACCAAGGGTTTGAAGCCAGAAGAACAGGTGGCCGTCAAAATTTCTGCATTGACCGATTTCACCTTATACTTGGCCGAAAAAATGCGCCATTACCGTCCGGAAATTAAAACCGCACGTAATCTGTATGCAAACGCGGCCTTAAATCCAGCAAGCAGTGCCTGGCTTTCACAATCATTACCCAACTTTTTGCAACACTACGATTATGTTGCGGTAATGGCCATGCCACAGATGGAGAATGCAGAACATCCAGATGAATGGTTAACTACACTGATTAACAAAATAGCCTTGTACCCTCAAGGTCTTAAAAAGACTGTTTTTGAATTACAAGCCGTAAACTGGAAGACACGACAACAAATCCCAGATGAAGACGTTGCGACACAAATGGAGTTGTTACAAAGCCGAAATGCGCTTAATTTTGGTTATTATCCCGACAATTTCCTTCTTAACCAACCTTCACTGACAATGTTAAAAACCATGATGTCGCTGGAAACATTCCCGTTCGGTAACTAGACCATGAAACTGTACGAAACTGTCACTGATGCCACGTTTACGCCCACATGGTCCAGTTATTTTTTGGCGTTATGGCAATCATTCTTAGGGTATATCAATGCGTTATGGAGCGGAATCTCCGATCCCGGCGTAGCGACTATTGAGAATTTTTTCAGGATGTTGATGGATTTTGCTTTCTATTATCCACTGCTCATGGCGTATCTGTGGATTATGGGGGGGCTTATCTATTTTTACCGTTGGGAAAGGAAAGAAAATAACAACTCAGTCGAGATGCTTGAGCTCACAGAATACCCGCCGGTTTCCATTCTCATACCCTGCCACAATGAAGGCTATGATATTCAGGAAACCATTGAATTCCTGCTACAGCAAGACTACCCTGACTTTGAGATCATTGCCATCAATGATGGCAGTACCGATAACACCCTGGAAGTTTTGCTGGGCATGGCGACAAAACACGAACGCGTCCGCGTCATTAACCTGGAACAAAATCAGGGCAAAGCCATGGGGTTAAATACGGCGGCGCTATTTTCAAAAAATGAATTCCTGGTATGTATTGATGGCGATGCTTTATTGGATCCAGGCGCCACAAAACTCATCATGCAGCATTTCTCTTCCGGACCGCGCGTTGCCGCAGTAACGGGCAACCCCAGAATCAGAACACGCTCAACCTTGCTTGGAAAAATTCAGGTGGGTGAGTTTTCGGCGATTATCGGTTTAATTAAGCGCTGCCAACAAATTTACGGCCGTATTTTCACAGTCTCTGGCGTAGCCTGTGGTTTTCGGAAAGCAGCATTGCATCGCGTCGGCTACTGGAGCACGGACATGATCACCGAAGACATTGATATCACCTGTAAACTGCAACTCGATCATTGGGATATCCGCTATGAACCGCGTGCCTTATGCTGGATTTTAATGCCAGAAACCTTTAAAGGTTTATGGAGCCAAAGGCGCCGCTGGTCACAGGGTGGCTCGGAAGTGTTATTGAAACACTTTAAAGAGATGGCTACCTGGAAAGCACGCCGGATGGTGCCTATTTACCTTGAATACCTCATCAGCGTATTTTGGGCTTATGTCATGATGATGTTTTTTATATTGTGGCTCATCGATCTGTTTTTCACCTTACCCGAAGGTGTGCTGGTTCCCGGCATGTATCCAACCTGGGGCGGTATGTTACTGGGCCTGACCTGTCTGCTTCAGTTTGCAGTCAGCCTGATCATTGACTCCCGTTATGAAAAAGGCATGGGTAAGGAATATTATTGGATCATCTGGTATCCATTAGTCTACTGGGCGGTTAATGTGGCAGTTGCTGTTTCCGGCTTATATCTTGCCATACGTAAAACTTTTTTTGCCAAAGGTAAAGCAAAACGCGCTACCTGGACGAGCCCAGACAGGGGGGTCCATTGAAAGAATTAATCATTAACACACCTTCGGTACTGAACCTAAAACAGCGCTCTGCCTCAGGTTTTCTGGCATTTATTTTCTGGCTGTTATGGTTTTACCTCTGGATACCGTTATCGACTTTTTTAGGCTGGTATCTGGGTTTTGACTTGGTCCATTTTCAAATTATTGAATTAAAACACAACGCCAAATTCATCGACGAACTTTTGTTCTTCGCACAAGCGCTCACCCTTTTTGGACTATCCTTCGCCGCTTGGGTGGCTTATAACTATTACCGCTTTCGACATGTCGAAAGAAGACACCAGGCATTTCACGTTTCGAACAATCAACTGGCTGAACATTATAATGTCAACCTGCCAAAGTTGATGGAGCACCAAACTGCCAAGTATATCAGTGTCAGCTTTGATGAAGACGGCAATATTACCAACCATACATCGATTAATCTGATGGAAAAGAAAAAGTTTGCCGACAGCTTAAAGTAAAACGCTACACCTCAATAAATTGCACCCTCTGCGTAATACCGCAAACCAAGGTGTAGGGAATGGTATTGGCACAATCGGCAATTTCTTCAACCGGCAGTTCATTTCCCCATAACATAACCGGATCGCCGGGCTTGGCATGGGGCTGGCTTGCCAAATCGACAGTAATCATGTCCATAGACACGCGCCCAATCAACGGTACACGCTGGCCATTAACCAATACCGGCGTACCAACCTTGGCATAGCGCGGATAACCATCGCCATAACCAATCGCAACCACACCGACAGTGGTACTTTTTTCACAGCGCCAACTGCCGCCATAGCCGAGCGTTTCACCTTTGCCAATGGGCTTTACAGCGATCAAATGTGACTGCAAGCTCATTACCGGCTGTAATCCTAATGACCGCCCTGTCCGATCAGGGAACGGGGAAATACCATACAGCATTACGCCTGGCCTCACCCAGTCGCTCAAAGCCTCTTGCCAAGCCATCAACCCCGCTGAATTGGCAATACTACGGGGAACGGAATAACCGTTGGTGATCTCATTAAACAAGTGTATTTGCCGACAGGTCAAATCGTCATCTGCCTCATCCGCACTGGCAAGGTGGGTCATTAAACCGATAGGCGATTTTACGATAACACACTGTTGCAAAGCCTGGTAAACACTCGCAAAATCGCTCGCCTTAAATCCCAAACGGTTCATACCGGTATCGATTTTTAACCATACCGATAACTGCGCCTGTTCGGGCCTGTTTTGTAAAATAGCCAACTGTTCAAAACAATGCACTACCGTATCCAATTGATAACGCAGCATCGTGTCCAACGCATCAACTGTAGTAAAACCCTCCAGCACGCTAATAGGGTGCGTGCAACCTGCTTCACGTAAACGTATGCCTTCATCCACTCTGGCAACAGCAAACGCATCGACATCTGCCAATACTCTGGCGATACGCAATAAGCCATGGCCGTAACCATTAGCTTTAATAACGGCCATGACTTTTGCAGCAGGCGCAAGGGCACGGACTTTGGCCAAATTATGACGAACCGCATCCAGCCTAAGCACAGCGTAGGCGCCAACAATCATTCATATTCTCCGTTACTGTATGATGTGCCCGTGAAGTTTTCAAAACGGGTGTATTGCCCCAGAAATGTCAGCCTGACTGTACCCAACGGGCCATTACGCTGCTTGCCGATTATGATTTCCGCAACGCCTTTGTCCGGACTGTCTTCGTTATAGACTTCATCACGGTACACAAACACAATCAAATCCGCATCCTGCTCAATAGCACCCGATTCACGCAAATCCGACATCACTGGACGCTTGTTGGGGCGTTGTTCAAGGTTACGGTTGAGCTGGGACAGCGCCACTACCGGCACATGCAGTTCTTTTGCCAATGCCTTTAGGCCACGGGAAATATCAGAAATCTGCTGCACCCGATTGTCACCGCTAGATGGCGACTGCATCAGCTGAAGATAATCCAGTACAATCAATCCCAACTGGCCATGCTCGCGCGTTAAACGCCGAGCACGCGCACGCACTTCGGTAGGCGTAAGTGCCGCCGTATCATCGATGAACAACTTGGTTTCGGCCAATAAATTGATCGCCGAGGCTAAACGCGGCCATTCGTCATCCTCCAGCTTACCGGTGCGGATCCTATGTTGATCGATGCGGCCGAGCGATGACATCATCCGCATCGCCAAGGCGTCGCCGGGCATTTCCATACTGAACACGGCAACCGGCTTGCCGCTGCGAATCGCTACATTTTCAGCCATGTTCATGGCTATTGTAGTTTTTCCCATCGACGGCCTACCGGCAACTATGATCAAATCAGCGGGCTGCAATCCTGAAGTGAGTTCATCAAAATCGGTAAATCCGGTGGCGGCTCCAGTAATATTGCCATCTTGCCCATATAAGGTTTCAATTTTATCGATGGCCTTGGCAAGCAAGGATTTAATCGGGGTAAATCCTCCTCCTTGTCCGCGCTGTCGTTGTTCGGCAATCTTAAATACTTCCCGTTCAGCATGCTCTAACAACTCTGAAGTTTCACGGCCTTCGGTATTAAACGCTGAATCGGAAATTTGGGTGCCGACATGAATCAACTGCCTTAATACCGAACGATCCCTGACGATGTTGGCATAATTTACAATATTGGCGGCACTTGGGGTATCTTTGGCCAACATTCCCAAATAGGACAAACCGCCTTCGTTAGCGAGTTCGCCAGCAACTTCCAACGCCTCCGAAATCGTAATCACATCAAATGGAATCTGTTTTTCGGCCAGCTGTTCAATAGTCTTAAAAATTAGCCGGTGATCCCTACGGTAAAAATCAACCTCGCTCACTTTGTCAGCAATAGTATCCCAGGTCTGATTATCCAACATTAAGCCGCCCAAAACTGACTGCTCGGCTTGAATGGAATTCGGAGGAATTTTTAAAGACTCAACTGAATAATCATGGTCGAACAAATAATTTTCAGACATAACACACAACGTTAAAAAAGGGTAGTCTATAACCCGAGGCTCAAAAAAAGGGATTGAGAAAAAACAGACGAAGACGTACACCAAACAAAGAAATGTATCGCGCGGCAACATGTGTACACGCGATTTATTATACCGAATACCGATTTATTGAATGCCAATCTTTCGTCGTGCAATAAAATCTATCAACGCCAGTAACACACGCATACTCACAAAAATATTTTAGACGGATAAGGCTATACTTTTTACGCCATCTACTATTTAGGCTAACTGTCAATTGGATAGGTAGCCAATCAACCCAACTGCGATTAACAAAAATTAATCATGAAAAATATCTTAATGATTGCCTACCATTTCCCACCCATTAAGG
>SBAV01000462.1 GCA_005239965.1 Methylobacter tundripaludum | reverse complement strand
GTATAATTCACGTTGGCACAAATGATTTTCTATCACTTTTTGCCATGAAAAATAACATGTTAACGGTTGGCTGAGAATGATGAGGCGAGATAAACGAGCAGTTCTTGCACTCAAATTGATAACCCGCTACTTCATGAATTGAAGTCGAAATATCAACAGAGTTTTTTGGTTGACCTTTTTCTGATCGACTTTGTGGAGGTTATTTATGATGACCCGTATGACAATGCCAATAATACTCCTTACCGCTCTTATGGGGATCATAAATACAGCACCGGCTTCAGACTGGCGGATGTCTGGCGGAAATATTGAAAACACCCGCAGCTTAAAGGGAGGGCAACTAAATTCCAACACGGTCTCCGAACTGACTCCCTTATGGGAATTTCAAACTTCTCCCGAAACCGGCGACGTAAATACTCCATTCGATGCCGTTGCTTCGACGCCGACCGTTGATGGAGATCATGTTTACTTTACTAATCTCCAGGGTTTTATTTTCAAACTCAACCGATTTACTGGCACGGAAATATGGCGAAAAAATTTTTTTGCACATCTTTCTGCTCCTGGATTTACGATCTCAGAAGGCAGGGTAAGCCCTTATATTACTGGCAATTTAGTTATCATCGGCAATAGTTTTCATGTGCTGGATCAGCTTTGCGGGGTTGTAGGCCGCCTGGTTCCAATCCCCGGAGTCTGTCACAGCGGTGACGGTGCTATTGTGGTCGCTTTGGACAAGCAAACTGGAAATGTGGTTTGGCGGCAACAGGTGGATCAACATCCGGCGGCTAAGGTCAGCAGCTCAATCAGCGGTTATGGAAACAAAATTTTCGTGCCGGTTTCGCAATATGAAGAAGAATGGGCAAGATCGTATCCCAACATCTACAATCCCAATGCTCAGTTCGGCTCCGTCTATCCCTGTTGTTCAGCGCGTGGATCGGTTGCGGCACTCAACGTTCAAACGGGACAGATACTTTGGAAGCGTTATCTAAGTATTGGTTTGGATGTAAACAACGAGTTAAGCTCTGAATTGAAGTCCTTGCTCGGAAACAAGGGTTATTTTGGCATATCGACTTATGGTCACAATCCAACCATCGATTTGAAACGGAAATCTTTGTATGTGGCAACTTCGCAAACAACCACGGCACCGAAAGCCGCCGAAGATTGCGAAGTGAAACGGCGCGCGACTAGTGATCCGAATGCCAATATCGACGGCCTGCCGTTTGGGGTGACATGCAACAATCTGAACGAAAAACTGAAAACCTACGGAAATGCCATCGTTGCGCTCGATCTTAACACTGGCCAAGTCAAATGGGCGTTTTATGCCCGAAAATACGATGCTTGGAACCATTCATGCGACGCGCCCGATTGGGGAGCCGCTTTTTTCCCCTCATTACTGGTGCCGGTTCCGGCGGCCAATGCGGCCAACTGCTTTTACGAGCCGATCGGATCGAATTTCGGTTTCGGAATGCAGCCGTCCCTGGTCAAAAACGTAAAGATGTCGAACAGAAAATCGGAAGACCTTGTCGTGGCGGGAAACAAAGATGGACGGTTTTTTGCAATCAACGCCGATACTGGCTTAAAAGTATGGGATCGTGAGCTTGATCCCGGCGGTATCGTCGGTGGTTTGCATTATGGATTGGCTACGGATGGCGTACGAATTTATGTTGGTTCTGCAAATTCGTCTAATGTCAGCCGCGACAAAAACAAACCGTTTGTGCCGCTCCAAGAATTCTTGGATACCAACGGCTTGTCCGCGATCGGATTACGCACCGGGAATATGTCAAAATTCGACGGCGACCCTGGACAACCGAGACCGGCACCAGACTACTTCCTGCCTTTTCCGGGACCTAATTTGGTATATGCCGGGCTCGGATACCCACCGAATATAGGATATCCGGATACGTTTCCACCGCTCATTGCCGATCCTCAAGACCCTTATTACTTCTTAAACGCATTTTTCAAAGGCCCCTCCAGCGGACCGTGGAGATTATGGCAGCTCGTCAATCCACCACAGGACATAGAACCCGACGATGTGAACGTGATCGATATTGGAGGCAATCTCAAAACGATAGTTGGAATGATTAGCGCGGTGAACGCCTCTGACGGAACAATAGTATGGCAGCGCCCGGCAATCGACGCCATCCGCTTCAATCAGCAAGGCGCATCAGCCAGTGGCAGCCTTACGGTTGTTAACGACCTGGTGCTAGCTGGATATTTCGATGGCAAAGGCACTATGCTGGGACTCGATAGCACAACGGGAATTAAGAAATTCGAGTACCACCAGCAGATAGGCGTGAACGAATCGCAAGTGTCTGCCGGCGCAATCGAAGCCGGGCCTGCGGTCGTTAATGATATTGTCTATTGGGGGATGGGCAGCTATGGCAGCGCACCTTTTACAAATCCGGCCGGATTAAGATATTTGGGCGGAAACCGGGTTATTGCCTTCCACTTGCCGAGTGAGTAGGTTAGCTCTTTCTTTTGCTCTCAGAGAAAGATGAGTAAGGCGCCAACTTCTGCTGATTAACCTGCAATGGCCAGTCGGTTGCGCAGTCCTTCTGTTTGGCTGCGCAAAATATCCGATCTATCAACCATTAAGCAGGTTTTCGGACGTTAGGCTGGCGCGGGAGGTTGGTGAGCTGGTGAAACAGATTTAGAAAATGTTGATCGAACCAGGGAGACTGTCAGGCCGACAATATGAATGACCGTTTTCATCAGCATACCTGCCAATCGTGGAAATTTGCCGAAAGACGGGTTTTGGCCGGTCTTCCTAAAGTGGTTGACATGAGCCAATGTCGGCTTTAGAGAACCTTAGAGAAGCTATATAACCAGTTGATAATATTAATAATATATTCTATTCACTGAAACAAACGCTTATCCCAAATGACTTTTTGTGGTTCTGAAACTATCAAATTTTTAGCATCAGGATGAAGCGGGTTAACCAGCGCATTCCTATCCAACCTGGCAATAACGGAAGGAATTATTAATATTGCTGATCTTGCTTCTAAAAGCCATTGATCGCCAAAAGCTCTGGCAGTGGCGCTGTTTTCTGAATCCCATCCTAGAGGAAGCCTTTTCTCGTCAGGAATTTCTACCGAAATTCCGTTAGGTACAACGGCAATAACAT